>DASTKA010000474.1:0-3384 GCA_035716165.1 Mycobacterium sp.
AACCTCGAGCGCAAACGGTGGCCGCGACCGGTGTGGAGATCCGGTCGGAGGCTCAACGACGATCACGTCGGCGCCGAGTTCGGCGAGTACCCGCCCACCAATGGGCGTGAACTGGTCGCTGATCTCGACGACGCGAATTCCGGCTAGTGCGTTCAGATCACACCCTGCTTCGTCAGTTCGTGCAGTTCCTGACCGCTGTGACCGAGCAATCCGCCCAGCACCTCGCGGTTGTGTTCGCCGAGGCAGGGCGCCGCCCGCGTAACATTCCACGGCGAGGCCGACATTCGCAGCGGCAGCCCCTCGACCCGCACCGTCCCGATCTCTGGGTGCTCCACGGCCGGGAAGAGACCCCATTCCGCTAGGTCGGGATCTTCGTCGATGCGTTCACGGGGCGACTTGACAACGCTGGCGGGAACTCCCGCAGCGGTGAGTTCGCTTGCCAGGAGAGAGGCCTCGCGCGTCCGGGTGCACGCGCTGAGCAATTCATCGAGCTCGTCGGCGACGCGGAGCCGCTGCTCGAGTGTCGCGAACCGGTCGGCGGTCAGTTCCGGTTTGTCAACGACTTTGGCAAGCACCGCGACATCGCGATCGTCGCGGCAAGCGATGGCGATCCACCGGTCCTCACCCAGGCACGGGTAGATCCCGTGCGGGGCCATCTCACCAAAGTCGGCGCGATTGCCGTGGGGACTCCCGGTTGAGCGTGCGCGCCGCTTGTTCACGGTCCAGTCGAGCACCTCGGTGGGCAGCATGGCGATGCCGGCCGGCACCGTCGCCAAATCGACGTGCTGGCCTTCGCCTGTGCGTTCGCGATGGTGTACCGCCGCCAGAATCGCGACGACCATGTAGTACGCCGCGATGTGGTCCATGTAGGAGAAACCCCATCCAGCGGGTTCCCTGCCGGGCAGCCCAGCTGTGAACGTGAGCCCGCTCAGGGCTTGCACGATCGGGCCCCAGGTCTTGAAATCCCGATACGGACCGGTGTGGCCGAAGCCGCAATTCGACACGTAGACAATGTCCGGTTTGATTCGTCGCAGCTCGTCGTAGCCCAAGCCCATCCTGGTCAGCACGCCGGCTGCGAAATTCTCACACACGATGTCGGACACCGCGATCAGCTCGCGGAGCAGGTCCTTACCGGCGTCGACGCGCAGGTTGATGGTTACGCCGAGCTTGCCCACGTTGTGGTTGTTGAAACCGCCGCCCAGGTTGACCCCCCTGCGATCGTCGACAAACGGGCCCACGCCGCGCAGTGCGTCCCACATCCCGCGAGTAACCGGATCCTCGACCCGAATCACCTCGGCGCCGAAGGCCGCCAGAATTTTCGTCGCGCCGGCCCCGGCCAGCTGGCCGCCCAGGTCGCACACGCGAAGATGGGATAAGGCGCTGGTCACTGTGTAACAATAAAACAGATTTTGTTCTTCTGCCAACAGGCTGGGTGCATGCGTGGCCGGGTGGCCGGTGCTCGCAGATTGACACTCAATGTTCTATTGTTCACTCTATGGTGACGATCGCAGCCGCCCGGTTCGACGAGCCGGCGTTCTACCTCGGCGACCCGAACGCGACATTTGCGCAGTTGCGCGAAGCCGACCCCGTGCACTGGTACGAGGAGGGCAAGTTTTGGGTTATTACCAAATACGAAGACATCAAGGGCATCTCGGCGCGTCCGGAGAGGTTCAAGTCCGAGCGTATCGGCATAATGATGGATCTGATCGCGCACCGGGAGGGCCGCGACCCACAGGGATACCAGGGCCGCGGCATCATGTTCATGGATCCCCCGGAACACCGTGAGCATCGCAAGGCCATCGGCGTCCGTTTCACGCCGGCGGCGGTCGCCAAGATGGAAGCGCGGGTGCGCCAAGTCGTCAACGACGTCCTCGACGGCCTGCCGGATGGTGAGTTCGACTGGATCCAGCGGATCGCCGAGCCCATTCCTGTCTATGTTTTCGCCTACCTGCTCGGAGTACCTGAGGAGGATTGGCCCAGGGTCGCGGGTTGGGCGACCACAATCGCGAACGTGGGCAGCGGAGTGGCCAGTGACGATGACCTCGCGTTCATTTTCGAACACATCGGCCCGTACCTGTTGGGTCTGGTCGCCGAACGTAAGGACAATCCACAAGACGATCTGCTCACCTTGTTGTCGGAGGTGACGGTCAACGGAGAACCTTTCAACGAGACGCAGGTGATGATTTACGCGCTGACGCTGCTCGCGGCGGGCAGCGAAACTACGCAGAGCCTGATCGCGGGAATCGCAGACTGCCTCGACGGGCATCCCGACCAAGCCGAGAAGTTGTTCGCAGACCCAAGTCTGAGCGCCAACGCGGTCGAGGAGGTCCTGCGGTACTGGACGCCGGTGATGAGCATGGCCCGCCAGGCCGCCAACGATGTGAACCTGCGCGGCGCGACCGTGAGGAAAGGCGACGGCGTGCTGCTGGCGTATGCATCGGCCAATCGCGACCAGGACCATTGGGGACCGACCGCCGAGCAGTTCGACATCACCCGCGACGACGCTGCAAGTCACCTCGGATTCGGTGTGGGTGAACATTTCTGCATGGGCGCCGCGCTCGCCCGACGAGAGGCGCGCCTCTTGCTGGACGAAATCGCCAAGCGCGCCACCGGCATTCACGTGGTCGGCGAGCGTGTGCCGCGGGCGTCCGCGCTAGTGCACACCCACGATCACTTGCCGGTCGTGCTGAACTACCGCTGAGAGGCGCATCGATGAGCGGACCGATGGACGGCGTGCGCGTCCTGGAGGTCGCGCAGTGGACGTTCGTTCCTGCGGCGGGTGCTGTGCTGGCCGACTGGGGTGCCGATGTGTTGAAGGTCGAGCACCCTCGCACCGGCGACTCGCAGCGCGGCCTGCGTCAGCTGGGCAACATCACCGTGGAGGGCCGGCGCAATCCCGTGATGGAGCACGCCAACCGGGGTAAACGGTCGATAGCGCTCGATGTTTCGACGCCCGACGGGCACGAGCTGCTGATGGATATCGCACGGACCAGCGATGTATTTCTCACCAATTTTCTGCCCGGCGCCCGCAAGAAGCTCAAGATCGACGTCGACGACGTCCGGGCGGTCAACCCGAAGATCATCTACGCCCGTGGCAGCGCCTATGGTCCGCTCGGCGATGATGGCGCCAAGGGTGGCTACGACATGACGGGGTTCTGGAGTCGCGCCGCCGGCGCCGCCAGCACGACGCCCAGTGACCTCAATGGAGTGATCGCGTAACCGGGCCCCGCATACGGCGATTCACTTGGCGGCATGACGATCGCCGGTGGCATCGCCGCAGCGCTATTCGAGCGCGAACGGACGGGCGTGGCACGCACAGTGGACATCTCGCTGCTCGGTGTCGGTGTGTGGGCGATGGGCGTGGCCGTCAACGCCGCCCTGGTC
>DASTKA010000475.1:0-2107 GCA_035716165.1 Mycobacterium sp.
GCCCACCACCTGCGGGTCCAAGATCCTCGAGGGCTGGCGTTCCCCGTATGACGCCACCGTCACCTCGCGGTTGCGCGCCGCCGGAATCCCCATTCTGGGTAAGACCAACATGGACGAGTTCGCGATGGGCAGCTCGACCGAAAACTCCGCCTACGGCCCCACCCGCAACCCGTGGAACGTCGACCGGGTGCCCGGCGGGTCCGGGGGCGGCAGCGCTGCGGCCCTGGCCGCGTTCCAGGCGCCGCTGGCGATCGGATCCGACACCGGCGGCTCGATCCGGCAGCCCGCCGCGCTGACCGCGACGGTGGGAGTCAAGCCGACTTACGGCACCGTGTCTCGCTACGGCCTGGTGGCGTGCGCGTCGTCGCTGGACCAGGGTGGCCCGTGCGCGCGCACCGTATTGGATACCGCGCTGCTGCATCAGGTGATCGCCGGGCACGACACCCGCGACTCGACGTCGGTAGACGCGGCGGTGCCCGACGTCGTCGGCGCCGCCAGGGCGGGCGCTGCCGGTGATCTCAAGGGTGTGCGCGTTGGAGTCGTCAAGCAGCTGCGCGGCGAGGGTTATCAGCCCGGCGTGCTGAACGCCTTCGAGGCTGCCGTCGAGCAACTGACCGCTCTGGGCGCCGAGGTCAGCGAGGTCGACTGTCCGCATTTCGAATACGCGCTGGCCGCCTACTACCTGATCCTGCCGTCGGAGGTGTCGAGCAACCTCGCCCGGTTCGACGGGATGCGCTACGGGCTTCGGGTCGGCGACGACGGCCGCCACAGCGCCGAAGAAGTGATGGCGATGACGCGGGCCGCCGGCTTCGGGCCTGAGGTCAAGCGGCGCATCATGATCGGCACCTATGCGCTGTCGGCCGGCTACTACGACGCGTATTACAACCAGGCCCAGAAGGTGCGCACCCTGATCGCCCGCGACCTGGATGAGGCCTATCGCTCGGTGGACGTGGTGGTGTCGCCCGCGACCCCGACCACGGCGTTCCGGCTCGGCGAAAAGGTCGACGATCCGCTGGCGATGTACCTGTTCGACCTGTGCACGCTGCCGCTGAATCTGGCCGGGCACTGCGGCATGTCGGTGCCGGCCGGTCTGTCGCCGGATGACGGCCTGCCGGTCGGGCTGCAGATCATGGCGCCCGCACTGGCCGATGACCGGCTCTACCGGGTCGGCGCCGCCTACGAAGCGGCCCGCGGACCGCTGCCGTCGGCGATCTAGGACGCCCCACGCCCTGGTTCCCGGGCGATTTTGCGCTTGCTCACGCCATGGAGCCTCGGCCCCAGGCAAGATGAGAGCATGCGGATCGGAGTGCTCACCGGAGGCGGCGACTGCCCCGGGCTCAACGCGGTCATCCGGGCAGTGGTGCGAACCTGCGACTCCCGGTACGGCTCGTCGGTGGTCGGATTCCAGGACGGCTGGCGCGGATTGCTGGAGAACCGGCGCATCCAGCTGCACAACGACGACCGCAACGACCGCCTGCTGGCCAAGGGCGGAACCATGCTGGGCACCGCGCGCGTGCACCCCGACAAACTGCGGGCGGGGCTCAACCAGATCAAGCAGACCCTCGACGACAACGGGATCGACGTACTGATTCCCATCGGTGGGGAAGGCACGCTGACGGCCGCGCACTGGCTCTCCGAGGAGAACGTTCCCGTTGTCGGCGTGCCGAAGACCATCGATAACGACATCGATTGCACCGACGTGACTTTCGGCCACGACACCGCGTTGACGGTGGCTACCGACGCCATCGACCGATTGCACAGCACCGCCGAATCGCACCAGCGGGTGATGCTGGTCGAGGTGATGGGCCGGCACGCCGGCTGGATCGCACTGAACGCGGGCTTGGCTTCCGGGGCGCACATGACACTGATCCCCGAGCAGCCCTTCGACGTGGAGGAGGTCTGCCGGCTCGTCAAAAGGCGCTTCCAGCGGGGAGATTCACACTTCATCTGTGTGGTCGCCGAGGGCGCCAAGCCCATTCCCGGCTCGATTGCATTGCGGGAGGGGGGGATTGACGAATTCGGCCACGAGAAGTTCACCGGGGTGGCCGCCCAGCTCGGTGCCGAAGTGGAGAAGCGGATCAACAAGGACGTCCGGGTGACCGTGCTG
>DASTKA010000476.1:0-4127 GCA_035716165.1 Mycobacterium sp.
CCAGTCCAGCAGGGTCTGCATCAATGGAGCCGTCAGGGAAGGTGATTGGCCCGGGTGGTTGGCGAGCTCCATGCACACGGTTCCCAACGGGCAGCCGTGGTCGGCGACCCAGTCGCGCGCGTCGGCCAACAGGCCCACGAGTGCCTTCAGCCGCGCCTTGGGGCTGCCGTGCCTGCGCTGCAGGGCCGCGGTTGCGGATCGGATTTCCTCGGTGTGGGCTTCGACGACGGCGGCGACGATGTCGTCCTTGGTCTTGAAGTAGTAGTACACGTTGCCAAGCGGTACCTCGGCCGCCTCGGCAATGTGCGCCAGCGTGGTGCCCGCTATGCCCTGGCGGTAGAACAGGTCACATGCGGCCGCGATCAACCGTTCCCGCTTGCCGGTCGGCGGGCCGGTTTGTTCGGCGTCGGTTAAGTCAGCCATATCACTCACGGACTATAGACGGCACGCGTCCATGCTCAAGTTCCACAGCACGTCCCGATTCTCTGGCGTGTTGTGGGCGGTCTTGACCTTCTTCGGTTTCGCGTTCGTGAAGTACTGTCCCGACGTTAGCGCCGCATCCGGCGAGCCGGCGAGGAACACGGAGGTGGCGGCGCCCTTTTCTGGTGAGAGTGAAAACGGCAGTGCCGCATAGGAGATCGCACGGAAGACCCCTTCGGATCCGCGCATCATCGGTGTTCTCACGATCCCGGGGTGCACGGCGTTGGCGGTGATGCGTGTCGGCCCCAGCCGGTGCGCCAGCTCGATGGTGAACAGCAGCACGCAAAGTTTGGAGGCGGCATACGCGCCGATGGTCGAGAACCGGCGCTCGCCTTGCAGGTTGTCCGGGTCGAACTTGCCGGCGCGGTACACGCTCGAGCTGAGGTTGATGACCCTGCCCTGTCGACTCTTTTCCAATTCCTCGAGCAGCAAATGGGTGAGATAGAACTGCGCAAGGTAGTTGACCTGAAACGTCGTCTCGTAGCCGTCCCGGGTCAGGACGCGTTGCGGCATGATGACGCCGGCGTTGTTGATCAGCACATCGAGCCGCGGGTAGCGCGCCCTGAACGTCTCGGCGAGCCGGTGCAGCTGGGCGAGCGACGTGAGGTCGGCCGTGAGGTAACCGACGTCGCGGTTGCCGGTGGACGCGACGATTTCCCTTGTCACGGTTGCCGCCTTCGCCTCGTTGCGCGCGGCCAGCACGACGGTGTAGCCCTTGCGCGCGAGCTCGGCCGCGGTGACCTTGCCGATGCCGTCGGTGGCTCCGGTGATGAGGCAGATTGGCCTATCCATTTGCCTTGACCTGGTTGGGCCGCAACAACATCCGCGCCATCACCGAGCGGGTCAGCGCCGGCGGTGCGAGCGCGGTGACCCGGTTCATTCGGCCCGGTATGCATCGGGCCCGATTGCGCGCTAGCGCGCGCAGCGTCTCGCGGACGCAATCGTCCGGCGCCATTGGTGATATCGGCATCTTGTCTGGATCCAGACCCAATTCGGCCAATACCGGGGTTCGGGTGGGGCCGGGGTGCAGCACCGTCACGTGCACTCCGTGCTTGGCCAGCTCCACGTGCAGGCCGGCGCCCAGGCTGGTCACGTAAGCCTTGGTCGCGGCGGAGTGCGCCATGTAGGGCACGCCGTGTATCGCCCCCAGCGCGGAGACCAGCACGATGCCGCCGCGGCCGCGTTGCGCAAGTCGTTCACCGAAGTGGTGCGTCAGGCCCAGATGTGCGGCGGTGTTGAGCCGCAGGATGGCCCGCTGGGCCTGCACGTCGGAGTCCAAGAAGGGTCCGGGCAGGGCGGCGCCGGCGTTCGACACCAGCAGCCCGACGTCGATGTCGTTGGTGGCCTCGGCGATTGGCGTTAGCATTCCCGGGTCGGACAGGTCGACGCTGACGGCGCGATAGTCGACGCCGTAGTCCCGGGCCAGCGCCGCGCCCAGGTCCTGCAGCACGGCCAGGCGCCGCGCGACCAGGACGACGTTGATGCCCGCGTCGGCGATCTGGTGTGCAAATTCGCGTCCGATCCCCGACGACGCGCCCGTCACGACCGCCCATGGGCCGAACTGATGTGCGTTGATACTCATGGCGTCTGACCTCTCTTAGTGAGTTAGTTACACAACTTAGCACTCCTCCGCGCTCAACGACAAGGAGATCCGATTACCACGCAATTCAAGAATGTCCGTCGCTTTTTCCGATTGCGTCGTCGTTGCGACTAATCTACTGTGTTGGTCAGCTGACTAACTAGACCTGACCCTGCGGATCGAAGGTGAGGGATGATCGTCGTCAAACGTGCGTGGATTCCGCTGGTCGTCGTGGTCTTGGTCGCGATCGCGGGTTTCGCGGTGTACCGGCTGCACGGGGTCTTCGGCGTGCGCGGCGGCACGTCACCCGTCGGCGCCCGCGCCGATGTCATCAAGCCTTTCAACCCCAAACACGTGACCCTCGAGGTCTTCGGTCCGGCGGGGAGCGTGGCCGACATCAACTACCTCGACGTCGGCGCCGCGCCGCAGCGTGTTGACGGGATGCGGCTGCCATGGGCTTACAGCGTGGCCACCACGGCCCCGGCGGTCAGTGTGAACGTCGTGGCGCAGGGCGACGGTGACGTCATCGGCTGCCGGATCACCGTGAACGGTGATGTCAAAGCCCAACGAACCGTCGCGGGAATTCATCCGCAAACCTTCTGCCTGGTGAAGTCCGCGTGATCGCGCGAACGATTCGGCGGCTTTCGGTGCCCATCCTGCTTTTCTGGGTGGGACTGGCGGCGGTCACGAACATCGTTGTGCCGCAACTGGAAGCGGTCGGAGAAGCGCACGCGGTTTCGATGAGCCCCGACGACGCGCCGGCGGTTCAGGCGATGAAGCGGGTCGGGCACGTGTTCAGAGAATTCGATACGGACAGCGCGGTCATGGTCGTCCTGGACGGCCAGGCGCCGCTGGGCGATGCGGCACACAGGTTCTATGCCGATCTGATGGGCAAGCTCTCGCAGGACACCGCGCACGTGGAGCACATCCAGGACTTCTGGGGTGATCCGCTTACCGCGGCCGGCTCGCAAAGCGCCGACGGGAAGGCCGCCTACGTCCAGGTCTATCTCGCCGGCCATCAGGGCGAAACGCTGGCCAATGAGTCCGTCGATGCCGTGCGGCGCATCGTGTCTAAAGCGGTGCCGCCCAACGGAGTGCGGGCTTATGTCGCCGGTCCCGCGGCCGTGACGACCGATCAGCTCGAATTCGGAAACAAGAGCGCCCGCAAGGTGATGGGTGTGACGGTCGGGGTCATCGTGCTGATGCTGCTGATCGTGTACCGCTCGTTGGTCACGGTGTTGCTGACGTTGCTGATGGTCTTCATCGAACTGCCCGCCGTGCAGGGCGTGATCGCGTTGCTCGGGAGCCACGGGGTCATCGGGCTTTCCACGTTTGCGGTCCAGATTCTTCCGATCCTTGCGATCGCGGCGGGCACCGACTACGCGATCTTCGTGGTGGGCCGATATCAGGAGGCTCGCCAGGCCGGTGAGGACTCAGAAGCCGCCTACTACACCATGTTCGGCGGCAGCGCCCATGTGGTCCTGGGCTCGGGCCTGACCATCGCCGGCGCGATGCTTTGCCTCAGCTTCACCACGTTGCCCTATTTCCGCACCCTGGGCGCGCCGTGCGCGATCGGGATGTTCACCATGGTGGCGGGCGCGCTCACGTTGGGTCCGGCCGTCATCACTTTGGGCAGCCGGTTCGGCCTGCTCGATCCCAAACGGAAAATCAAGACGCGGGGCTGGCGGCGCGTGGGAACCGCCGTCGTGCGGTGGCCCGCGCCGATACTCGCGGCGAGCTCTGCGGCCGCTCTGGTCGGGCTGCTGGCCTTGCCGTCGTTCACGACGAGTTACAACGACCGCAACTACCTACCCGCGATCACGCCGTCCAACATGGGGTATACCGCGGCCGAACGGCACTTTTCACCCGCGCGGCTGAACCCCGACCTGCTGTTGCTCGAATCCGACCACGACATGCGCAATCCCGCCGACATGCTCATCCTGGACCGGGTTGCCAAAGCCGTCTACGGGGCCGACGGCGTCGCCCGCGTTCAGTCCATCACCAGGCCGCTGGGCAGCCCAATTCCGCACACTTCCATCCCATTTCAGGTCAGCGCGCAGGGCACCAC
>DASTKA010000477.1:0-4039 GCA_035716165.1 Mycobacterium sp.
CCGGCGAGCCGCTTCCCGCAGTCCAGCGTGCCGATCTGCGCCAGGGTGAGCTCATGGACCGGCTTTCCCACGTACGGATACGCTGGGTCGCCGGCGAACGCCGGTCCGGTGTCATCGCACTTGTCCGGCTGGATGGTGGGGTCGTGCCACACCAGCGGTTGCCCGTCCTTGGTCAGGACGATATCCAATTCCAATGTGCTGACGCCCAATTCGATCGCCTTGGCGAAGGCCCGCAGCGATTCCTCGGTCGCCTCGCCGCGCCCGCCGCGGTGGGCCTGCAGGTCGAATCCCGGCGGTTGTGCGGCGGCCGGCCCGGCGAGCAGCACCGCCAGCGCCAGCAGCGCGGCGCCGAGGCGGGCGACCACTCAATGCCTTCGCTGGCGGGTGATTTCGGCCAGCACCACCCCGGCGGCCACCGACGCGTTCAGCGATTCGGTGTCCCCGGCCATCGGGATGGACACGACCTCGTCGCAGTTCTGCCGCACCAACCGCGACAGCCCCTTGCCTTCGGATCCGACGACGACCACCAGCGGATCGGTGCCGTCGATGTCGTCGAGCGTGGTGTCGCCACCGGCGTCCAGCCCGATCACCCGCAGCCCACGGCCGGCCCAATCCGTCAGCGTTCTGGTCAAATTGGTGGCCCGCGCCACCGGGATGCGGGCCGCGGCCCCGGCGCTGGTGCGCCAGGCCACCGCCGTCACCGAGGCCGACCGCCGCTGCGGGATCAGCACACCGTGGCCGCCGAATGCGGCCACCGAACGAACGATGGCACCCAGGTTGCGGGGGTCGGAGATGTTGTCGAGCGCGACCAGCAGCGCAGGCGGCGACGTGATCGCGGCCGTGACCAGATCGTCGGGGTGGGCGTAGTTGTACGGCGGCACCTGCAGCGCGATGCCTTGATGCAGGTGGTTGCTGGTCATCCGGTCCAGATCGGTGCGCGGTACCTCGAGAATGGAGATGCCCGAATCAGCCGCGCGGGTGACGGATTCGGTGAGCCGTTCGTCGGCCTCGGTGCCCAGCGCCACATAGAGTGCGGTGGCCGGCACCCCGGCCCGCAGGCACTCCAGCACGGGGTTGCGGCCCAGCACCGTCTCGGACTCGTCGGTCCTACCCCGGGCCGGGCGACGGCTCTGGGTCTTGGCGCGCTTGGCGGCCGGATGGTTGGGGCGCATGTGCGCGGGCGGGGTGGGGCCACGGCCTTCCAGGCCGCGGCGGCGCTGGCCGCCCGAACCTACGGTTGGGCCCTTCTTGGTGCCCTCTTTGCGTATCGCCCCACGGCGACGCGAGTTGCCGGCCATTTACTCGGCCCTTAGCTTTCCGAACCGGCCTGCAGCGACCACTGCGGTCCGTCGGCGGTGTCGGTGACCTCGATGCCGGCGTACTTGAGCCGGTCGCGGATCTCGTCGGCGAGCGCCCAATTGCGCTCCTCGCGCGCTTTCTGCCGGTTCTCCAGCTCCGCCTGGACCAGCACGTCGACGGCAGCGAGCGCTGCCGACGTCTCGTCGCGGGTCTCCCAGCGTTCGTCGAGGGGGTCGCAGCCCAAGATGCCCATCATCGCGCGGATCGCGCGGGCATGCCGCAGCGCGTTTTCGTGATCGCCGGAGTCGAGCGCCCGGTTGCCTTCGGCGCGGGCCTGGTGCACTTCGGCCAGCGCGGCCGGCACGGCCAGGTCGTCGTTGAGGGCCTCGGCGAAGCGCGGGGTCCATTGCCCTGGTTCGACGCCACCGACCCGCACCCGCACGCGATGCAGGAATTCCTCAACGCCCACATAGGCTTTGACCGCATCCTGCAGCGCGGTGTCGGAGAATTCCAGCATCGACCGGTAGTGGGCGCTGCCCAGGTAGTAGCGCAGTTCGGCCGGGCGCACCCGCTGCAGCAACGCCGGTACGGCCAGGACGTTGCCCAGCGACTTGCTCATCTTTTCGCCGCCCATGGTCACCCAGCCGTTGTGCAGCCAGTAGCGGGCGAATCCGTCGCCGGCGGCGCGGCTCTGGGCGATCTCGTTCTCATGATGTGGGAAGACCAAATCCATTCCGCCGCAATGGATGTCGAATTCCGGGCCAAGATAGGTGCGGGCCATCGCAGAGCATTCCAGGTGCCAGCCCGGGCGTCCTCGCCCCCACGGCGAGGGCCACGACGGCTCGCCGGGCTTTTCGCCCTTCCACAGCGTGAAGTCGCGCTGATCGCGTTTGCAGGTGGCGACGCCTTCGCCTTGATGGACGTCGTCGATCTTGTGGCCGGACAGCTGCCCGTATTCGGGATAGCTGAGCACGTTGAAGTAGACGTCGCCGCCGGCGGCGTACGCGTGATCGGTTTCGATCAGCCGTTCCATTAATTCGACCATCTGGGTGATGTGCCCGGTGGCTCGCGGCTCGGCCGACGGCGGCAGCACGTCCAGGGCGTCGTACGCGGCGCTGAAAGCGCGCTCGTAGGTGGCGGCCCATTCCCACCACGGCCGACCCGCCGCGGCGGCCTTGGCGAGGATCTTGTCTTCGATGTCGGTGACGTTGCGGATGAACGCGACGTCGCAGCCGCGGGCGATCAACCATCGGCGCAGAATGTCGAAGGCCACCCCGCTGCGGACGTGGCCGATGTGCGGCAGGCCCTGGACGGTGGCGCCACACAGGTAAATGGAGACGTGACCCTCGCGCAGCGGAACGAAGTCACGCACGGCACCGGCTGCCGTGTCGTGTAGCCGCAAGCGGGCGTGATCGGTCACGACGTGCCAGCTTACCGGGTGGTTCCCGGCGCCCGGCGGTGCGCGGGCTTACCCGGTGGGGACGACCAGCGCGGTGGCGATGGCGGCCAGGCCCTCACCGCGTCCGGTCAGCCCCAACCCGTCCGTCGTCGTCGCCGACACCGAGACCGGCGCGCCCAGCAGTTCGGACAGCACCCGCTGCGCCTCGTCGCGGCGTGGACCGATCTTCGGCCGGTTCCCGATGACCTGCACGGCGGCATTGCCCACCCGCAAGCCCTGGTGTGTCGTCAGGTCCGCGACATGGCGCAACATGTCGGCGCCACTGACCCCTTTCCAGCGCGGGTCGTCGACCCCGAATACCGCGCCCACGTCACCCAAGCCCGCCGCCGACAGCACCGCGTCGCACAGCGCGTGCGCCGCCACGTCGCCGTCGGAGTGCCCGGCACAGCCGTCGGCGCCCTCGAAAAGCAGACCCAGCAGCCAGCATGGCCGTCCCGATTCGATGGGGTGAACGTCGACGCCCAGCCCGACCCGGGGCAGGGGAAGCGACGCGTTCACCGGCGCACGACGGTTTCGGCCAGCAACAAATCGAGCTGGGTGGTGATCTTGAATGCCAGCGGGTCGCCGTCGACCACCTGGACCTGGCCGCCGACATGCTCGACCAGCGACGCGTCGTCGGTGAAGCCGGTCCTGCCTGTGCCGGCCCGGTAGGCACGCAACAACAGATCGGTCGCGAAGCCCTGCGGAGTCTGCACCGCCCGCAGCCCGGCGCGCTCCGGTGTCCCCAGAACCACCCCGTTGGCGTCCACGGCCTTGATGGTGTCATGCAGGCGCAGCGCGGGCACCACGGCGTCGTGGCCCGCCCGCAGCGCCTCGACCACGCGGGTGATCAACGCCGGCGGCGTCAGCGCCCGAGCGGCATCGTGCACCAGCACGAACTCGGGCGGCGCCGCGGAAAAGGACGCCAGGGCCGCCAGGGCCAGGTTGACGGAATCGGTGCGGTCGGGCCCGCCGGCGACGATGGTTACCCGGGCGGCGTCGACGCGCCCGCCCAGAACGCGCTTCGCCTCGTCGATCCGGTCGGCGGGAACCGCCACCACCACGTGATCGACCACCCCGGAGTCCAGCAGGCCGGCGACGGCGCGCTGCAGCAGCGTGCGGCCGTCCACCAAACAGAATGCCTTGGGAATTCCCGCGCCCAGCCGTTCGCCCGACCCTGCGGCGGGGACGACTGCGACTACGTTGCCTGAGGCGCCCGTTTCCAGGGCCACCGAAATGTCAGGACCTTCAGGAAGCGGCGGCCAGAACCTCGTCGAGGATGGTCTCCGCCTTGGCGTCGTC
>DASTKA010000478.1:0-3605 GCA_035716165.1 Mycobacterium sp.
GGATCGTCGCGCTCGAACGCGTCCGGCCGGTTCAGCAGGATCACCATGTCCGCATCCTGCTCCAGCGAGTTGTGCACGCTTATGGCGTTTGCGACAAAATTATGTGTGCCGCTTACGGTCCCGTCGTAGACGTCTTGTTCCCCAAGGCTCGTAATCTCGACAACCGTGTCCCAATATACGTCGCTGGTTGCCAGCGTATGAGTTTCACGGTCATCGATTAACGCCGCAGCACGATGTAGCCTCGAACGACTCGGCGAGTGCTTCCACATCGTGGATCCGCAGAACTGGATTCCCATCGCCGAGGCGAACTGGCGATGGGTTATCTCCCTGACAGCCAGAACATTTCGGACACGCTTCCAGACCTCTCGAGGCACAGTGTCTAGGTTTGGATTCCGTACCAAACCCTCCAGCTCAGCCAGCACTTGCTGCGCGGCCACCGCCTTCGCGCCGTGCACTCCGACATGGCGGAGGAACCTGGCTTGATTCTGCGCCCCGTAGATGTGCAGATGCCACGAGTCGCGGTAACCAACCTTTCGTGCACGCTTGATCCGAGCAAACACACCCACTCGCAACAGCAATTGCGCTACATCATCGATGAGCCTTCGACTGGTTGACGCATAGAAGATCCGCCCCTGACCAACCTTGGCATCCCACCGAACCGAGCCATCGGTCGCCCACAGGTGACGCAGGAACAACGCCACCTGGTCGTTGGGTGCACGGAAAACGGCTTTCGGCACGTACTTCTCGTAACTGCGCTTTCCGAACAGGCCTAATCCGTCGAGCCACGCCGCGATGGGGTTGCGTCTGCCACGCGCCAACCGATCCGGCGACGGCAACCGCAGCGTCGTGACTCGCGCAGCCGGATACTCGTCTCGAACCGCCATTACACCAAAGTGTGCGGCCGAGCAGGTCACTGCGACCAGGTTCGCCTCGTCGACGGACGCATAGCGAATAGGCTGCCGTTTCACAAATGAACCATCGCCTATCATGTGCGCGAGCAGAATTACTTCCGAGTCATCCATTCGCTGCGTATCGATGGGCTCCGGAACCCGCCGGGGCGCCGCGATACGATCACCAATGACCAATCGCTCCAACGGAGTCCAGCCATCAAGTTTCATGAACGGGTGATTACCCGTGGCCTCCACTTCACGTCCTGAGGCCAGCCGCAGCCGAAATACTTCTTTCCGGCCACTCGGGAACACGTTGATCATCGGGCGAGCAACCATGCGCAGCCGCCCGTCCAGAGACCACACCAAGGGGCGCTCGCCGGTTTGCATGAGCTCACCGAATGTGACCTCGACACCTGTGTCGGCGCGCAAAACTCGCGTCGCGGCGGTAAGACACCCCGATTCGCGGAGGTCCGACAGCATCGGCTTCTTGTCGGTTCGCTGTTCGGGACCACGATTGAGTTGGCTGATCGCGACGACGGGAACCTCGAGCTCCTTGGCTAAAAGCTTGAGGTGGCGCGAGAATTCGGACACCTCTAGCTGGCGCGACTCAACCTTTTTCCCCGATGACATCAGCTGGAGATAGTCGACTACGACTAGACGCAGGTCGGCTTTCTGCCGCAGCCGGCGCGCTTTGGCGCGGATCTCCATCATGGTCAGGTTCGGCGAGTCATCGATATACAGTGGGGCCTCACTGATTTCGCTCATCCGCCGTGCCAGCCGCGTCCAGTCTTCGTCGCTCATCCTGCCCGAACGCATATCGGCGAGCTTGATCTTCGCCTCCGCCGACAGCAATCGCATGACAATCTCGGACTTGCTCATCTCCAGAGAGAAGATGACGCTGGCCATCCGATGCTTGATCGAACACGACCGCAAAAAGTCCAGCCCTAGTGTGGAATTGTGCGTCGGCACCATCCCACGACCCGCCAGGTAAAGGTGCGCGGGATTGTCCACCTCGACGCAGCGGACCGGGACGCTGGGCACCCGGCGTACCGACTCGATCTGTACTACCGGAGCAAGCAGTCCGGTGGCGGTCCGCTGTTTGGCGTACCCAGCGGCGGACCCCTCTACGACGATTCTGTCCGCACCGGAGCGCAATTGGGCCGACGTGCGAATGCCACCAGCGGTCGGCCACTGATGGGCTGCGTCGGCGACGATCACTGTGCCGTCAGAGAATTCCACCTCGTAGCACGGCCGTCCCCGCATTATTTCGGTGGCGGCCACCACCCGCGTCGGCCGCCCATCGGCGCCGAGCAACTCATCACCGACCGCGACATCACCCATCGTCGTCCAGCCGGTCGGCGTGGGCAGCGGCGTGTCCAACGCGAGCGCCTTCCCCACTCCAGGTCGGGCCGCCACGATGATCATCTGCCCGGCATGCAGGCCGTTGGTCACCTCGTCGAGTTCGGTGAATCCGGTTGGCACGCCGCGCGCGACGCCGCCGTTGGAGGCGATGGCGTCGATCTCATCCATGGTCGGCTGCAGCAGATCCTCGAGCGGAACGAAATCCTCCGACGTCCGCCGCTCGGCCACCTCGTAGATCTCGGCCTGCGCGCGGTCGACCACCTCGGCCACATCGGCACCCTCGGCGCCCGCGTAGCCGTATTGCACGACCCGCGTGCCGGCCTCCACGAGGCGCCGCAGCAGCGCCTTCTCGGCCACGATGGTGGCGTAGTAGCTCGCGTTGGCCGCGGTCGGCACCGTCGAGATCAGGGTGTGCAGATACGGTGCCCCGCCGATCCGGCGCAGCAGGTTCCGGCGGTCCAGTTCCGCCGCGACCGTCACCGCGTCGGCCGGCTCGCCGCGCCCGTAGAGGTCCAGGATCGCGTCATACACGTTCTGATGGGCGGGGCGGTAGAAGTCGCCGGGCCGCAGCCGTTCCAGCACATCGGCGATGGCGTCCTTGCTCAGCAGCATGCCGCCCAGCACCGCCTGCTCGGCCGCCATGTCCTGCGGCGGCTGCCGCCCGAAGTCCTCGCTCGGCGGCGAGGAATCCATGCCCGACGCCAGGTCATCGACGACCGCCACGGATTCCCTCCTCCCCTGGCTCACGCATCCGAACATACATTCGATAGCCGACATCGAGCGTAAGTCAAGATCCTGACAACCTGCGCCGCACAGCACCCGTACGTCCGGCGCCGGGACGACGTTAAGCGTTGCTGGCTAGTACGCAAAGGGGGTGCTGTTTATGAAGCTGTGCATGGTGTGTGCATATCCGTCGACACCTGTGTTGAGCGGGGTGTGGAGAACCTGTGGATTAATGCAAAGGGCTCGGACATCAGTGCAGATACCGGCCATACAACGCCATGGAATTCGTGTGGACAAGAATCTCTACGGCGTGTCGGGCCAGGTTACTGCCCCGGGCGTGTTGGCTTTCGGCCGTGTTTTCCCAGCGTTACGAGCCGGTAAAGCACCCTGGCGAAATGCACCTCAGAAATAGTTCGCCAGGGAGCACGTCCGCGATCCTTGTCAGCGGAATGCGGCCGCGTGCCCGCAGCACAACGAAGCCCGGCGGCGGCCGATCAGGGCCACCGCCGGGGACGAGCAACTGTCGGGCGCTTAGCTCTGCGCGACCACCTCGAGCGCGACCTCGACGTCGACCTCGGGGTGCAGGTGCACCGCCACCGGGTGGGTCCCGACGGCCTTGATGTGCGACTT
>DASTKA010000479.1:0-2485 GCA_035716165.1 Mycobacterium sp.
TTCCCGGCATCGTACTTGGCCGCTGACTATGCCCCATCGGTGAGTTCGGCGCGGTCAGCGCCACAGCTGCGGGCGCACACCCAGCACTTTGGCCCGGATCCACCAGGTGGCCTCGATGGCGGCCGCCCCCAAGACGCCGACGCCCAGGGCGGTCGAGGTCACCGCGACATTGGACGGGTCGAGGAGGAACGCCTTACGTGCCAAGGGGAGGCTGAAAATCACCACGTACGCCGCGCCCGAGGCGATTACCAGCGCCACCCGCCACCACTCGTAGGGGCGGGCCACCACCGCCAGCACCCACAACGCCGTCACGAGCAATGTGATCAGCGCAGCGGTCGAGGCCTGATCCTGTTGCTGGAAGCTGGCGTGACGGCCGTGATAGGCCAGCAGGTAGGAGGCGAACGTCGCGGCGCCGACGATCAGTCCGCAGGGCAGCGCCGAGGTGAGCACCCGACGCACGAAACCCGGGTGCGCGCGTTCGTTGTTGGGCGCCAGCGACAGGATGAACGACGGTATGCCGATGGTGAACCAGGCGGCGATGGTGACGTGGATGGGCTGGAACGGATACAGCAGCGGGTCGGCCTTCAGGGGTTTGGCGAGCAGGCACTCGATGCCCACCAGTATGGCCAGCAGCACCGAGTACACCGTCTTGGTCAAAAACAGGTTGGCGACACGCTCGATGTTGCCGATCACCCGGCGTCCCTCGGCGACGACGTAAGGCAACGTGGCAAATCTGTTGTCCAGCAGAACGATCTGCGCAACGGCGCGAGAGGCCGGGCTGCCGGCCCCCATCGCGACTCCGATATCGGCGTCCTTGAGCGCCAGCACGTCGTTGACGCCGTCGCCGGTCATCGCGACGGCGTGGCCGTGTGACTGCAGGGCGTGCACGATCGCGCGTTTCTGGTCCGGCCGGACGCGCCCGAAGGTGGTGTGGGTGTCCAGCGCGTCGGCCAATCGCGACGGCTCCGCGGGTAGCTGGCGCGCGTCCATCGTCTCGCCGTGCAGCCCCAGCTTGGCGGCGACGGCGCCGACCGAGACGGCGTTGTCACCGGACAGCACCTTGACCGAAACACCTTGTTCGGCAAAGTAATCCAGAGTCTCGCGAGCGTCCGGGCGCACCTTCTGTTCGAGAACAACGAGCGCGACGGGAGTGACGCGACCCGGGGCGTTCGGGTGGTCGACGGCCACGTCACCGTTGGCGACCAGCAGGACCCGCAACCCCTGTGCCCCGATCCGCTCGGCCTGTTCGGCGGCCGCGGATCCCGGCTCGAGCAGCACATCCGGCGCCCCCATCACCCAGTTGCCGCTTTCGGCGAAGGACACACCGCTCCATTTGGTGGCGGACTTGAAAGGTGCTGTCGCCGTTGCGGTCCAGCCGGGGGGCTCGTCGTAGGTTTCGGCGATCGCCCGCATGCTCGCGTTGGGTCGCGGGTCTTCCGCGGCCAACGATGCCAGCACGTCGGCGATCCGCTCGTGTGCCCGCGGTCCGCCGAGCTCATCGACGCGCGCGACCCGCATGCCGCTTTCGGTCAGGGTGCCGGTCTTGTCCGCGCAGACCACGTCGACCCGCGCGAGTCCCTCGATGGCCGGCAGCTCCTGCACCAGGCAGCGGCGCTGACCGAGCCGGACCACCCCGACCGCGAACGCGACCGACGTCAGCAACACCAGCCCTTCGGGGACCATGGGCACCAACGCGCCGACGGTGCGCAACACGGCCTGCCGCCAGCCCGCGTGCGTGGTGAACAGCTGGGTGTAGATGGTGAGCAGGCCGGCGGGCACCAATAGATAGGTGATGAACTGCAGGATGCGGTTGATGCCGTTGCGGAGTTCGGATTTCACCAACGTGAACTTGCTGGCTTCCTCGGCGAGCTGGGTCGCGTATGCGTCCGGTCCGACCTTCGTGGCGCGGTAGGCGCCGCTGCCGGCGACGGCGAAACTGCCCGACAGCACCGTGTCGCCGATGGCCTTGGCGATGGGGTCGGCCTCCCCGGTCAGCAGCGACTCGTCGACTTCCAGGTTCGCCTCTTCGACGATCTCGCCATCGACGACGACCTGGTCTCCGGGGCCCAGCTCGATGATGTCGTCGAGCACCACCTCGGCGGGTGGCACCGCTCTGGTACCGGATTGCCTGCGCACCAACGGTTTCGCCTGCCCCACAATGGCGAGTTTGTCCAGCGTCTGCTTGGCCCGGATCTCCTGAACCATGCCGACGACGCTGTTGGCGATGATCAGCAGCCCGAACATGCCGTTGATCAGCGAGCCCGTCGCGAGCACGATCAGCAGCAACACCCCCAGGATCGCGTTGATCCGGGTGAAGACGTTGGCCCGGACGATATCTGGGATGCTGCGCGTGGCGCGTTCGCGGACCGCGTTGCTCTTGCCGTCGGCGACCCGCTGCGCGACTTCGGCGTCGGTCAGACCGGTGGTGGCAGCGAGGGTCATCGTGTGAACGTTCCCAGCTTGTCCGAGTCGTAGTACTCCAGGT
>DASTKA010000480.1:0-2305 GCA_035716165.1 Mycobacterium sp.
CAGCCTAATTCGAGGGCCCGCTCGTAGGGCAGCTCGCGCAGCACCTCGTCGGGCACGATGGCGTCGAAGCGACCCCGCGCGTAGTCGATGCAGCGCTGGTCATAGGAGATCGACCACTTGTCGTCGTACGTCTCGGCTTCCCAGTCGTGGTAGAGCACCTGGGCCAGCTTGCTGTCGTGCCGGGCGGCTTCCACCTGCTCGGCGGTGGCGTGGGGCGTCGGAACGGCGTCGGTCGAACTGGTCATGCAGGGCAGCCTAACGGCCGCCGGGATCCGCCAGCTCGGCACCGCCCTGACCAGCGGAGAACACCTCGACGTAGCGGCGGCGTTCGGCGGACAGCCGGTCGGACAGTTCCAGGTCGAAGACGTCGTTGATCCCGGCCTTCGCGGCGGCCAGGGCGTGCCGCGGCCCGCCCAGGAAGCGGCGCGCCCAGCCGGCGGCGGCGTCGTAAACGTCGTCGGGGGCCACCATCTCGTCGATGAGGCCCAACGCCAGGGCTTCTTCGGCGTCGAAGAACCGGCCGCTGAACACCAGCTCCTTGGCCTTACTCGCGCCGGCCGCCCGGGTCAGGCGGGCCATCGCGTCGCCGCCGGGCATCAGGCCGGCCAGGACCTCGGTCGCGCCGAACTTCACGTTGTCCCCGCTGATTCGCCAGTCGGCGGCCAGCGCCAGCGTGAGTCCGGCGCCCAACGCATATCCGGTGATCGCGGCGACGGTCGGCTTGGGGATCGCCGCCACGGCGCCGACGGCCTGCTGCCGGACCCGCGCCACGCTCTCGGCCTCGGAGCCCCGCAGCGTCCGCAGCTCGGGCATGTCGTCGCCCGCGGAGAAGATCTCGTGGCCGCCGAACAGGATCACCACGGCGACGTCGTCGCGCCGCCCCAATTCCTCGGCCGCCGCGATGATCTCCCGATAGACCTGGCGGGTCATCGCGTTCGTCGGGGGGCGTGACAGCAGCAACATGGCCAGCCCCGCGTCCCGCGAGCCGTCGCTGACCACGACGCTGACGAACTCGCTCACTTGAGCGTTCACAAGGGCCACTCCATGCCGCCCGACTTGCGTGCCTGATGGTAGCGATCGGAATCGAAGAACTCGAAAACCCAGTTGTCGCCGCGCTTTTCGAGGAGGGGCTGCACGGGCGCGATCTGGCGTTCGACCGCCAGCACGTCGGCGACGCTACGTCCGGCCAGCGAATCCAGCTGGGTCCAGGTCGGCGGCAGCAAGATGTTGCGGCCTGCCTCGAAATCGGCGATGGCATCCTGGGGCAACGCCCAGCCGAACCGGTCGGATTCGGTGTTCTGGCCGTCGGCACGCTGGCCCGCTGGCAGGGCCGCCACGAAGAAGTAGGTGTCGTAGCGGCGGGTGCGCTCGGCCTCCGGGGTGACCCAGTTGGCCCATGGCCGCAGCAGGTCGGAGCGCAGCACCAGGTTTTCGGTGCGCAGGAAATCGGCGAACGACAGCGTCCGGTCGTCCAGGGCGCGCCGGGCATCGGCGTACACCGAGGCGTCGCGAACGATGCCGTCCGGGTCATCGGCCGGGCCGGCGAAGAGCACGCCGGACTCCTCGAAGGTCTCCCGCGCCGCCGCGCACACCAGCGCCGCGGCCAGCTCGGTGTCGATGCCAAACCGCTGCGCCCACCAGTCCGGCGGCGGGCCGGCCCACGCGATGTCGGCGTTGCGGTCGCGGTCGTCCACGCCGCCACCGGGAAACACGATGACGCCAGGGGCGAACTCCATCTTCGAATGGCGGCGCATCAGGAAGATCTTCAACCCGCCGGGCACGTCGCGGACCAGCATCACGGTGGCCGCCGGCCGGGTCGGCAGCGGCTCGGGGGTGGTGCTCATTCCAGACTCCTGCGGTGGGCCGCGCGGGTGCGGAGTCGCCTGGCGAAGTAGCGCCCGTCGACGACGTCGAGTGCGATCGCTTGGCCGAAAGCGGTGGACAGATTCTCGGCGGTCAGCACGTCGGTCAGCAGACCCGCGGCGACCACCTCGGCTTCCGAGAGCAGCATGCAGTGACTGAACCCGGGCGGAATCTCCTCGACGTGGTGGGTGACGAGCACCAGCGCGGGCGCGTCGGGGTCGGCGGCGAGGTCGGCCAGCCGCGCGACCAGCTCCTCGCGGCCGCCCAGGTCCAGGCCGGCGGCGGGCTCGTCGAGCAGCAGCAGTTCGGGGTCGGTCATCAGCGCGCGGGCGATCAGCACCCGCTTGCGCTCACCCTCGGACAGCGTTCCGTAGGTGCGCTCCGCGAGGTGCTCGGCGCCCAGGCTCTCCAGCATGTCGATCGCCCGGCGGTAGTCGACGTC
>DASTKA010000481.1:0-9555 GCA_035716165.1 Mycobacterium sp.
CCGCGGATCGGCCAGCGTTTGTTGTACAGGTTGAACACCGGATGCACCGAGACCAGGTCCATGTGCGCGTCGTAGAACGCGTCCAGCGTTCCCACGTCGCGCCAGTAGGCCCGGTCACGATCGGTGGCGCCGGGCACCTCGTTGTCGCTGAAGTCGTAGACGGCGGCCATCCCGTCCTCGACCAGCCGCGGGATGATGTCACCGCCCATGTCGTGATCGGAATGGTCATCGTCGGCGTCGGCGCGGATCGCGTCGATGAGCACCTTGGTGGTGAAGATGTAGTTGCCCATCGACGCGAACGTCGCCTCGGGGTCGTCCGGGGTTCCCGGCGGATCCAGGGGCTTCTCCACGAACTTGCGGATGCGGCAGGACTCGTCGGAGTCGATGCAGCCGAACGCGGTGGCCTCGCTGCGCGGTACCCGGATGCCGGCGACCGTCGCGCCGGCGCCGCTGTCGATGTGGAAGCGGACCATTTGCTCGGGGTCCATCCGGTACACGTGGTCGGCACCGAAAACCACTATGTAGTCGGGGTCTTCGTCATAGATCAGATTGAGTGACTGGTAGATCGCGTCGGCCGAGCCGGTGTACCAGCGCGGGCCGAGTCGCTGCTGGGCGGGCACCGGCGTGATGTACTCACCCGCCAGGCCGGATAACCGCCAGTTCTGCGAGATGTGACGGTCCAGTGAATGCGACTTGTACTGGGTGAGAACGCAGATGCGCAGATACCTGGCATTGACGAGGTTGGACAGGACGAAGTCGATCAGCCGATAGGCGCCGCCGAAGGGGACCGCGGGCTTGGCACGGTCCGCGGTCAGCGGATACAGCCGCTTGCCCTCACCGCCGGCCAGGACGATGCCCAGCACGTGTGGCGCTTCCCTCATGCTGTCAAACCTATCGGCCGTCGCGGAGGGCTGCCAGAGGAAAGGTCGATTGGCGACGTTCTGTCGGGCTGTCCGTCAAGGTATTTGGCCGCGCACGCCGCGAAGATCGCATCGACGTTGCGGCCAACCCGGCTCGCGTCGGCCCTCGCCCGCGAACTACCGTGCGGGTATGCGGGTGGCCATGATGACGCGGGAGTACCCACCGGAGGTCTACGGCGGCGCGGGAGTACACGTCACCGAGCTCGTCGCCCAGCTGCGCCGGCTGTGCGCGGTCGACGTGCACTGCATGGGCGCACCGCGCCCGGGCGTCCAGGGGGTGCAAGTGCACCAGCCCGACCCGCGGTTGCAGGGTGCCAACGCCGCGATGTCGATCCTGTCGTCCGACCTGATGATGGCCAACGCAGCGTCGGCAGCCAACGTTGTCCATAGCCACACCTGGTACACCGGCATGGCCGGCCACCTGGCCGCGCTGCTCTACGGCGTCCCGCATGTCTTGACCGCTCATTCGCTCGAGCCGCTACGCCCGTGGAAGGCCGAGCAACTCGGCGGCGGGTACCGGATCTCGAGCTGGGTCGAGCAGACCGCGGTGCTGGCCGCGGACGCCGTCATCGCGGTCAGCGCCGCGATGCGTGAGGACATCCTGCGCGTCTATCCCACACTGGATCCCAGTGCCGTGCACGTCATCCGCAACGGCGTCGACACCGGCGCCTGGTACCCGGCAGGACCTGTGCAAACCGGATCGATGCTGGCCGAACTGGGCGTCGATCCGGCCCGGCCCATCGTGGCGTTCGTGGGTCGAATCACGCGGCAGAAGGGCTTGGCGCACCTGCTGGCGGCCGCCCACCGGTTCAGCCCGCAGGCGCAGGTGGTGTTGTGCGCCGGCGCCCCCGACACCCCGGAGATAGCCGACGAGATTCGCGACGCCGTTGCCGGCCTGGCCCGAAGTCGCACGGGGGTGTTCTGGATCCAGGAAATGCTGCCCATCGGGGAGTTACGCGAAATCTTGTCGGCGGCATCGGTTTTCGTTTGTCCGTCGGTGTACGAGCCGTTGGGCATCGTGAATCTGGAGGCGATGGCCTGTTCGACGGCGGTGGTGGCCTCCGATGTCGGCGGAATCCCGGAGGTGGTTGCCGACGGGATCACCGGCACGCTGGTGCATTACGAGCCCGGCGATACGCGCGGTTATCAGGCCCGATTGGCCGAGGCCGTCAACGAGCTCATCGCCGATCGTGAGAAAGCGCAGCGCTACGGCGAGGCGGGACGCCGGCGCTGCGTCGAAGAGTTTTCCTGGGCCCACGTCGCCGAGCAGACGCTGGAGATCTATCGGAAGGTGTGTGCGTAAGCCGCCGACATCCGTGCGGCGGCAAGCTTTAGGTGGAGCTCGTGACGCCCTTGAGCTCGTCACCGAGGGCAGCGGCTTCGTCGGGCGTCAGCTCGACGACCAGTCGACCGCCTCCTTCAAGTGGTACCCGCATCACGATGCCGCGCCCCTCCTTCGTTGCTTCCAGCGGACCGTCTCCGGTCCGGGGCTTCATGGCCGCCATCGAGTGCTCCCTCCAGATTCGAGCTGGCCCGCCCCTGCGGACCTGGTCGGCACCGAGCACGCCCCGCCAGCGAACCTCGAGTCATGCCCGGCATCGAACTGCGTTGTCACCCCCCCATTGTTCCCTATCCAGGTCACCACTTGTGCAAAGACCCACATCTGTGTGGTCAGTGAACTGACGCCGGCACCCAGCAACCGCGAATATGGTCATCGACCATCCCGGTCGCCTGCATCAGCGCATACGCGGTGGTCGGCCCCACGAAGCGGAACCCGCGCCGCTTGAGTTCACGCGCCATGGCCTTCGATTCGTCAGTGGCCGAGGGGATTTGGGATGGGTCGGCCGGCCGGGACCGCGGCGACGGCGCAAATGACCACAGCAGGTCCGCCAGGTCCGCGGGAGTTCCCAGTTCAGCGGCGGCACGCGCGTTGGCGATCGTGGCCTCGATCTTGGCGCGGTTGCGGACGATTCCCTGATCCGCCAACAGCCGCTGCACGTCGGCATCGGTGTATTCGGCGACCTTGGTGATGTCGAATCGGTCGAACGCGCGCCGGAAATTCTCCCTCTTGCGCAGGATGATCAGCCACGACAGGCCGCTCTGAAAGGCCTCCAGATTCATCCGCTCGAACAACGCGACGCCGTCACGCACCGGCTGGCCCCATTCGCGGTCGTGGTAGTCGCGGTAGAGCTCGAAATCGGGACCGGGCCGCACCGTCGCCCAACTGCAGCGAACTAGTTCGTCTTCACTCACATTGAGTCCTGACGATCCTCGCCCTCGTCCGGTTCCGCCGATTCGCCCGCGGCCTCCTGCCCGACCGCCGGGGGCGAGTGCACGGCCAGCTGGCCGCGCAGCGCCTCGAGCTCGCGCGCGAGCCGATCGAGCACCCAGTCGACTTCACTGGTTTTGTAGCCGCGCAGCACCTGCGTGAATTTGACCGCGTCGACGTCGGAGCCGGTCACCCCGAACGCGGGCAGCACCGTGGCCGTGGTCCCCCGCGGCAGGGGCGGCAGCTGCTCGCCGCGACCGAACAACAGGCTGGCCGCGCCGAACAGGACGATCGCCACCAGCACCAGAACCACCAGGTAAAGCAACACCAGCGCCACGTGCTCGATACTGCCCTATGCCGCCGACAGCGCGACGGCCAGCGTGACCTCCCCGGGGGCTACCGGGGCCTGATCGCCTGCATCGGCGGCCGGTCCGTCAGCGACACCGGCGAGGTGTGGGCGGTGTAGCCCTCAACGCCGGAGTCGTCGGGACCGTCGGCCACGAACGGGGTCAGACCGGTCCCGGAGTCGGGGATCCCGCAACGCGACAGCAGGGTCGCGATGACCTGGCGGCTCATCGCGCCCAGCTCGGCCAGCGGCCGGTTGCGGTGCGCCCGCACGCCTAGGTTGACCTGGGCGATCGCATCCAGACCCAGCCGGTCGAAGGTGTCCACCAACAGGCCGATCTCCACGCCGTAGCCCGGGGCGAACGGCACCGAAGTCAGCAGTTCCCGGGTGGCCGCGTACTCGCCGCCGAGCGGCTGCAGCATGGAACCCAGCTCGGGCCGCAGCGCGGCGAGCAGCGGCCGGGCCACCAGCTCGGTGACCCGCCCGCCACCGGTGGCACCGGCGCCCGCCCCCGCGTCGCCGGCGTGGAGGGGCCGCCGGTAGAAGCTCTTGACCAGGTGCACACCATCGCCGGTGAGCAGCGGCCCCACCAACCACGGCACGAACATCGGGTGCGGGTCGATCAGGTCGGAGTCGACGAACACCACGATGTCGCCGCGGGTGGCCGCCAGCGAGCGCCACAACGCCTCGCCCTTGCCGGGCCGGATCGGCACCTCGGGCAACGCCTGCTCGCGACTGACGACGCGGGCGCCCGCGGCGACAGCGCGGATCTCGGTCTCGTCGGTGGAACCGGAGTCCAGCACGATCAGCTCGTCCACCAGGCCGTCGACCAGCGGCGAGATGCTTTCGATCACCGACTCGATGGTCTCTTCCTCGTCGAGGGCCGGCAGCACCACCGAGATGGTCCGCCCCGCCTTCGCGGCCTCCAGCTCGGCGAGTGTCCAGCCAGGCCGGTTCCAGCTGCGGTTGGCCAGCCAGGTGTCGCCGGGGCGGGCGGCGAGGAAGCCGTCGTTGGCGAGATCGCCGGCGAACAGGTGCGATGTCGTCATGCCAGACCCCTCACCGTGCGCGTCGGCGGGCGCGTTCCCTGGATCGAGGCCACCATTTCGAGCACCCGTCGGGTGGCCGCGACCTCGTGCACCCGAAACATCCGCGCACCGGCAGCGGCCGCCAGCGCGGTCGCCGCCAACGTTCCCTCGAGCCGCTCGGTCAATTCCACACCCAGAGTCTCCCCGACGAAGTCCTTGTTGCTCAAAGCCATCAGCACGGGCCACCCGGTATTAACAAGATCTTCCACGTGGCGCAACAACATCAGCCCGTGAAAAGTGTTCTTGCCGAAGTCGTGGGTCGGGTCGATCAGCACCCGGTCGCGTGCCACCCCGTCCGCCACCGCCCGCTCGGCGGCGGTCGTGACCTGGGCAATGACGTCGTCGACCACGCCGCGGGTGGTGACTCCGTAGTTCACCCGGAATGGACGCGTACGCGGCAAAGCGTTGCCGGTGTGCGAACACACCAGGCCCGCCCCGAACTCCGCGGCCACCGCGGGCAGCGCCGGGTCGATGCCACCCCAGGTGTCGTTGATCAGGTCCGCTCCGGCCGCGCAGGCCTCCTTGGCGACCTCGGAGCGCCACGTGTCGGCGCTGATCAGCTGGTCCGGGTAGGCGTCGCGCAGCCATTCGATGAAGGGCACCAGCCGGGAGATCTCGGTGTCGGCGTCGACCTCTTGGCCGGGGCCGGCCTTGACGCCGCCGACGTCGATGACATCGGCACCCTCGGCGACGGCCCGATGCACCGCCGCCCTGGCGGCCTCGTCGCTGAAGGTCGCACCCTTGTCGTAGAACGAGTCCGGGGTGCGGTTGACGATCGCCATGATCAGCGCACGATCGGCAGCGACCGGGCGGCCGCACAGAGATGACTGCACAGGTACATGGTGCCCGGTCGCGGCGCCACGCGCGGCCCGGGGATCGCAGACGGCCGGGGCCCTACGGTCGCTTACCCGAGGCGACTTCCTCCGGATAGTCGTCGTAGTACGGGACGTAGCCGTCCTCACGCCCCGCCAGCACGTACAGCGGATCCTTCACGTCGGAGCCATAGGCCTGCTCCCGCAGCTCCACCTTGCGGCTCTTGAAAGTCGTGGTCTGCTCGATCGACTCCACCACCCGCACGAACAGCGGCAGTGCGTAGCCGGGCAGCTGGTCGTACACGGCACGGGCCAACGACTTCCCGTCGAACTCGGCGCCATCGCGCAGTTTGACCGCGGCCATCCCGGCCCGGCCGCCGGTGCGCGGGATCTCGACCCCGAAGACCGTGCAGTCCTCGACGGCGTCGTCGGACGCCAACGCCGCCTCGACCTGTGTGGTGGCCACGTTCTCACCCTTCCACCGGAAGGTGTCGCCGAGCCGGTCGACGAACGCGGCGTGGCCCATTCCCTGCGGGCTCATCACGTCGCCCGTGTTGAACCAGCAGTCGCCCTCACGAAAAGCGTTGCGCACCAACTTCTTTTCGCTCGATTCGGGGTCGGTGTAGCCGTCGAAGGGCTGCAGCCGGTTGACCGGGCTGAGCAACAGACCCGGCTCTCCGGCCGGCACCCGACGCACCCGTCCGTTGTCGTCGCGCAGCGGGGCGCCGGTGTCGGGGTCGTACTCGACGTAGGCCAGCGGCATCGGGAACACGCCGGTGGAGCGGGGCACGTTGAAGATGTTGATGAACGCGGCGTTGCCTTCGCTGGAGGCGTAGAACTCGCACACGCGAGCGATGCCGAAACGCTTGGTGAACTCGTCCCAGATCTCCGGGCGCAGGCCGTTTCCGGCGATCACGCGGACCTTGTGTGCGCGGTCGGTGGGCTTGGCCGGCTGGTTGAGCAGGTACCGGCACACCTCGCCGATGTAGATGAACGCCGTGGCCTCGTTCGCGATCACTTCGTCCCAGAACCTCGACGCCGAGAACGACTTGCCCAGCGCCAGCGTCGCCCCCGAGTTGATCACCGACGACAGCGCCACCGTCAGCGCGTTGTTGTGGTACAGCGGCAGGCAGCAGTAGAGGGTGTCCGAGCTCTTGAGCCGTAACCCGATGCCCCCGAACGCGGCGAGCGCCTTCAGCCACCGCAGGTGCGTCATGACGCTGGCCTTGGGGTAACCCGTTGTGCCCGAGGTGAAGATGTAGAAGGCGGTGTCCCTGGCATGCACGGCCGACGCCGAGGCCGGGTTGGTGGCCGGGGCGCTCACCGCGAACCGCTCCAGGTCCTCGACGGTCAGCGTCTCGGTGCTGCCCGGGCCGCCGCACTCGGCCACCGCGCTGACCAGATCCGTCTCGGCGATGAGCACCTTGGCGTCCAGCAGGCCGAGGCTGTGCGCGAGCACGTCGCCGCGCTGGTGGTAGTTGAGCATGCCGGCGACCGCGCCGCACTTGACCGCGGCCAGCATGGCCAGCACGGCGTTGGGAGAGTTGCGCAGCATGATGGCCACGACATCGCCCTGGCCGACGCCACGCGCGGCCAGCACGGCGGCGTATCGATTGGCGGCGGCGTTGGCGTCGCTATAGGTCAGTTGCTGATCTCCGAACCGCAGGAAAATCCGGTCCCCATAGCGGGCGGCCCGCTCCTGAAACACCGTGCCGATCGATTTCTTGGAGCCCGGCTGGGCCAGCAGCCCGGTCATCGCGCCGCGCACGATCACCGGCAGGTCTGCCAGCACGGCCGGCACCCGAAAGGCGACATCGGTCAGTTTGACCGCCGTGCGCGCACCCGCGTCATGATCGGACACGTGATCCCCTCGATTCGTTGTGAAAGTCAAGCTCGGCGGACAGCCTAGTAGGGGTAGCAAACCGGCGGCGGCC
This sequence comes from Mycobacterium sp., assembly GCA_035716165.1. Classification (GTDB taxonomy): domain Bacteria; phylum Actinomycetota; class Actinomycetes; order Mycobacteriales; family Mycobacteriaceae; genus Mycobacterium. The sequence continues at coordinate 7,370 of DASTKA010000481.1, forward strand.
TCAGGCGGGGGCGCACGCTTCCAGCGCCGCACTCACCTTGTCGACCAGCATCACCCGGTCCATCGCCGCCTGGGAGACGTAACCGGTATCGAGCAGCCCGCACAACCAGGTCCACAGCCCTTCGTAGTGGCCGAACGGATCCAGCAGCACGATGGGTTTGCTGTGCAGACCGAGGAAGCTCGTCGTCCACGCGTCGAGCAACTCGTCGAGGGTGCCGACGCCACCCGGCAGCACGACGAACGCGTCGGACCGCTCCTCCATGAGCTGCTTGCGCTCGTGCATGGTGTCGCTGACGATCAGCTCGTCGGCGTCCGCATCGGCGACCTCGCGGCGCATCAAGATCTTGGGGATGATCCCGACGGTCCGGCCGCCGCGGGCGCGCGCCGCGCTCGCCACCGCGCCCATTGCCGAGACCCGGCCGCCGCCCCACACCAGGGTCCAGCCGCGTTCGGCGATCCCCTCGCCGAGTTCCGCAGCGACTCCGAGCAATTCGGGGTGCCGCGGGCCGGATGCGCAGTACACGCACACCGACCACTCGCCGGATGAATCGCGTTCGCCGGGCATATCCGCTAAAGGTAGACCAACCGCCGACAACCCGTCATATCTGGGGCTTTCACCCTGCCGCGCGGCTCGCACACCATAAAATTCGGCCGTGCCGATTCGATGGAACGTGCCCCAGCATGCGACGGCCTCAGAGCGGCTCGATGCGGCTTTGGCCGACAGTCCCCGCGGCGCGGTGGTGTTGGGACCCGACGGCGTCGGCAAATCCACGCTGGCACGGGTTGCCGCCGAGCGTTTCGCCGAGCGGCATCCCGGCACGCTCATCCGGTGGGTCACGGGCACCCCGACCGAACGTGCCATCCCGTTCGGGGCCTTCAGCCACCTGGTGGAGATCGCCGACCTGGGCAAGCCGGCGGCGCTGCTTCGCGCCGCCCGGGCGTCGCTGGGCGGTGACGACCTGCTGCTCGTGGTCGACGACGCCCATCACCTCGACGTCCTGTCGGCCACGCTGGTGTACCAGCTGGCGCGGGACGGCGCGGGACGCCTCGTCGTCACCGCCCGCGCCGACTCCCCGCCCGAGGCGATCGCGGCGCTGTGGAGCGACGGCCTGCTCACCCGGATCGACGTCGAGCCCGCCGGCGGGGCGACGGCGCCCGCGGAGATCGATGCATTTCTCGGCGAGCTCCCCGCGACGGCTCGGTCGGTGCTCGAGTATCTCGCCGTCGCCGAGCCGCTGTCGGTCACCGATCTGACCGCGCTCGCCGGCGACGGCGCGGTGGCCGACGCGGTGACGTGGGGCGCGGCGGAGACCCGGGCGCGGTGTGGATCCTCCGACGACCCGGTCGTCTATACGGCCCACCCGCTGTTCGCCGAGCGGACGCGCGCGGCGCTCGATCCCGGCGACGCGCGACAGCGACGCACCGACCTGGTCGAGCTGTTGTCGCACCGGCCTTCGGAACACCTCAGCGACCGGCTGCGGGTGGTGTCGTTGGCGCTGGACAGCGAGACTCCCCCGCGGGTCGCCGACGTCGTCGCCGCCGCCCAGCAGGCGCTGCGGCTGGGCGATTTGGCGCTGGGTGAACGGCTGGCCCGATCGGCGCTGCAGCGCTCCGCCGGGTTGGCGGCGCGGCTCGCGCTGGCGCACGCCCTGGCCTGGCAGGGGCGCGGGCGCGAGGCCGACTCGGTGCTGGCCGACGTCGACTCCGGCGCGTTGACCGAAGCGGCGCTGATGGATTGGGCCCTGCTGCGGGCGGCGAATCAGTTCTGGATGCTGAGCGAGCCCGAGCGCGCCACCGCGTTCCTGCGGACCGTGCGCGGTCGGGTCACCGATACGGGCCCGCGAACCACCCTGGACGCGCTCAGCGCGACGTTCGCGATGAACGCGGGCAACGTCGGGCACGCCGTGAAGGTCGCGGGCGAAGTCCTGGCGTCGCCGTCGGCCGATGACCAGGCGGTGGCCTGGGCGGCCAGTGCGGCCGCGCTGTGTTCGGCGCGCGAGGGGCGATTCGATGACGTCGAACCGCTGGCGCAGCGCGCCCTGGGCGCCGAACATCCCGGGCTGCTGCGCTTCACGATCGGACTGGGCCAAACCACCGCGTTGTTGATGGCGGGTCAACTCGACGCGGCACGGCAGCTCGCGCAGCAGTTCACCGACTTCGCCGAGCTGCAGCAGCCCGGCCGCGCCA
>DASTKA010000482.1:0-4917 GCA_035716165.1 Mycobacterium sp.
CGCACCCAGCACCTCCGGGTGAGCCGACGCATAGGAGCGCCGCACCACCACCCCGTGCAGGGTGGGCAGGTTCAGCTCGGCGCCGTCGTAAAGGAGCTTTGCCTTACCCTGGAAAACCAGCAGCCCCGGCCAGGCGACGAACTGCGAAAGCCCCTGCACCTGACCGGATTCCAGAGCAGAGGCGCCCACCTGCGGTTGCTGGTTGAGCACGTCCACGCCTTTGATTCCGGCCCTGTCCAGCGCCCGCATCAAGGTGCCGTGACCGGCCGACCCCACACTGGCCGAGACCTTGGAACCCGCCAGGTCGCCCAACGTGGTCGCCGGTGACCCGGGCGCCACCACCACCATGTTGAGGGCGCCCTTGGGGTTGTAGCCGGTGATGGAGACGATCTCGGTTTTCGCCAGCGGGTTGGCCTGCGTCTTGGAGCCGTTGATCAGCATGGGGTAGTCGCCCATCGAGCCGATGTCGATCTTCTCGGCGAGCATCTGGGCGGTGATCGGGGCGCCGGTGTCGTAATCCTGCCACCGCACGGCGTATTTCGTGCCGGTGCGGGTGGTGATGTCGGCCAGGCGGCGTTCCAGGTAGCCCTGCGCCCGCAGCAGCGTGCCGGCGGTGACGGTGTTGATGGTCTTGGACTGATATCCCACCACCACGTTGACCACACCGGAGGACTGCGACAGGGATTCCAACGAGCAACCGGAGGTGAGCGCGGCGATCGCGATCACCACCGACGCCAGCCGGGTGGCGCGTCGTTTCATGAAAAGTCCTGGGGTCGAATGCTTTTCAGCGAAGGAGATAGGGCATGTTGACGGTGACGGCGCCGGTGGGACAGCGGGCCGCGCAGGGTCCGCAGTACCAGCACTCGTCGACATGCATGAAGGCCTTGCCGGTGTCGGGGTTGATGGCCAGCGCATCGAGCGGGCAGACCTCCACGCACAGCGTGCAGCCGTCGATACACAGCGACTCGTCGATCGTGACCGGCACGTCGGCGCGGGTGTTGTTGATCAGCGTCATGGGTTGCTCCTCATCAGGTTGCCCCGCATGGTGATTCGATCGCCCCGCATCCGGATGTACTCCAGGTCGACGGGTGTGCCGTCGGCGAGGCTGGTGAGCCGCTCCAGCATCAGCAGAGCCGCGCCGTCGGGCACCTGCAGGGTGGCCGCCGAATGCGCGTCGGCGGGAATGGCCTCCAGCGCCAGCGCCGCCGAGCCCAGCCGTTGCCCGCTCACCTGCTCGATGAGCGCGAACAGGTCGTTGGTCTCCAGCGGATGGTTCAGCACCTCGCGCCCGATGTCCGGGGCGAGGTAGGTCAGGTCGAGGCTCAGCGGCAGGTCACCCAGGTACCGCAACCGCTCGACGAACACCGCCTGCTCGCCCGGTTGCAGGCGCAGCCGGCGGGCCACCGACGGCGGCGCGGTGACCGGCATCGCGGCGCGCACCTCGTTGCGGACCTCACCGAGATCCCTGAACGTCTCCTTCAGGCCCAGCAGCGCGTCGAGCCCGTGGTCGTACTTGCGCTGCGCGACGTGCGTCCCGACCTTGGGTCCACGGTCGATCAGCCCCTCGTGCTTGAGGACGGCCAGGGCCTCGCGAATGGTGTTGCGCGATACCGAGAATTCGGCGGCCAGCTCCAGCTCGGCGGGCAGGCCGTCCGGGTAGGCGTCGCCGTGGATCTGCTGGCGCAGCACATCGGCGACCCGACGGGCCCGGTCGGCCCGGGGGCCCGCGATCGGTACTGGATGCGCCACGGGAGTCACGCTAACGCAGCTCAGGGCCACTTTTCGGGTCGCCGATGACGGTCGGTCACGGCGGCCCGGCGTATTGCGCCGGGCCGCCCTCGGGCCCGACCAGCGAAAACCGGCGCCCGCCGCGGCATTGCGCCACCTGCGCGAACCCGTCGGCTTTGCGATCCTGCTGAGCGGAATCCGGACACGATGCTGCGGTAAGTTCTCGATTTCGTGGGCACTCGTAACGGGCCGCCTTGGCTCACCCGAAACCTGATGGTGTTGTCGCTGGTATCGCTGCTGCAGGACGCGGCGAGCGAGTTGCTGTACCCGCTGCTGCCGATCTACCTGACGACAGTGCTCGGCGCGCCGGCGTCGGTCGTCGGGGCGGTGGAAGGCGCCGCGGAGGGCGCGGCGTCGCTCACCAAGGTCGTGTCCGGCCCGTTGGGCGACCAGTTCACCCGCCGCCCACTGATCGCCACCGGCTACGGGACGGCGGCGCTGGGCAAGGTCATCGTCGCGGTGGCCGGCGCGTGGCCGGGCGTCCTGGCCGGGCGGGTGGTCGACCGGTTGGGCAAGGGGCTGCGCGGTGCGCCGCGCGATGCGTTGCTGGTCGACGGTGTACCGCCCGCCGAACGCGGCCGGGTGTACGGGTTTCATCGCATGATGGACACCCTCGGCGCCGTCATCGGGCCGCTGCTGGGACTGGCCGGGTACGAGCTGTTCCACCACCAGATCCGCCCGGTGCTGTTGCTGGCCGTCATCCCCGCCGTGCTGAGCGCGCTGTTGATCGCCTGGGTGCGCGAGCGCCCCCGCGACCGGCCGCGCACGTCCCGGAAGGCGATACTCGCCCGGACCGGGGAGCTGCCCCGCGGCTACTGGAACGTGGTCGTGTTCCTGGTGCTGTTCGGCGTCGCCAACTTCCCCGACGCGCTGCTGTTGTTGCGGCTCAAGCAGATCGGCTTCTCGGTTGTCGGCGTCATCCTGGCCTACGTCGGGTACAACGCGGTGTATGCGGTGGCGAGCTTTCCCGTCGGGGCGCTGGCAGACCGTATCGGCCGGCCGGTGGTGTACGGGTTCGGGCTGGTGTTCTTCGCGGTGAGCTACCTGGGGCTGGGCAGCACAACGAACACCGTGCTCGCGGCCGCCTTGATCGTCGGCTACGGCCTCTTCACCGCCTGCTCTGACGGCGTCGGAAAGGCTTGGATCTCAACGATTGTCGACAAGGAGCTGCAGTCCAGCGCCCAGGGGCTGTTTCAGGGCCTGAGCGGGTTCGCGGTGTTCGCCGCGGGGCTGTGGGCCGGCTTCCTATGGGGCGCCAACGGGCAACTGCCGCTGCTGATTTCGGGCACGGTCGGCGCCGTGTTCGCGGTCATGCTGCTCGGCGCGGCGGCCGCGCGGCGACGCGGCTCCGCCGTTCTCCGGTGAGATCGGCACCAGCGGCACCGCCGCCAGCGGGAACAGCGCGCACAGCGCCCACGCCGCCGGATAGTGGGCAGCCGCGATCAGCGCACCGAACAACGGGGGCGCGCCGGCGGCCATCAGCCGCTGCGCGGTGTTCTGTAGGCCCAGGGACCGTCCGCTCCAGAATGGGCCGGCAAACTCCGTGATAGCGGTGGCCTCCAGCCCGTTGTCGAGCACCGCGAGCACCGAAACGGCAACCATGAGCAACACGACGTACCCCGAACCCGTGGCGTCGGTGAGCGCCAGCAGGAACAGCGTCGCGGCCGCGGTGATGGCGATGGTACGGACGGGCCGCAGCCGCGAGCCGACTTGATCGGACCAGCGGCCCACCGCGATTCGGCCCAGCGCTCCCAGGAGCTGGGTGACGGTGACCAGACCCCCGGCGGCCGCCACCGACCAGCCGTGGCGATGCATCAGCCACACGAGCATGAACGTCACGGTCACCGTCTGCGGGACCATCAGCAGGCCGGCCACCGCGTGAATTCGCCACAGCATGGACGATCCGTGATAGGGGCTGGCCAGTTCCTCCGCTGTCGCCGCCTTACGGGATTTGCGCGGCGGATCGACGATTCCGACGGCGCTGGCCACCGCCGCCACCGTGCACATCACACCGAGGAACATCAACCCCCGGTGCGGGCTGTGCTCGGACAGCTCCGGGATGATCAAGGCACCGAACGCGATTCCCAGCGGTTGCGCGGTCTGGCGGATGCCCATCGCCAAACCGCGTTGCCGCGGTGGGAACCAGGCCGCCACCAGCCGGCCCCCGGCGGTGTTGCAACTGGCCGCAGCCATCCCGCCCATGAACAGAAAGACACCGACCAGCAGCAGCGAATGGGCCGACGCCGCGGCATAGGCCGCGGCCGCGGTGAACGCCGAGCCCGCCGTGAGCACGATCCGCTCGCCGACGCGGTCCAGCACGTAGCCCCACAAAACCAGCGTGACCACCATGCCCCAGCTGGGCATCGACGCCAGTAGGCCGGCTTGGGTCAGCGAGATGCCGCGGTGGGCCTGCAGCGACGGGATCAGAAACGCAACGCCGGTGATGAAGAGGAAGGAGCTGGCCGTTACGGCCAACGAGATCACCATGATCGACCACCGCGCCCCCGCGCCGAGGTCGGACCTCCCGTCCGTTTCCGTCAGCATCACCCCATGTTGGCACAGCGTCCCGGGGGCATAGGGCGTTGCGCAGCCCGTCGCGGGCGGTGAAACTTATTGAGAGCTAAGATATTTGATCACCGATTGATAACATTCAGGCTTGACCGGGACTCTGGGTGTCTGTCAGGTACGTTGTGCCGCTTAGCCTTTCGCCTGAGGTCGGGATCAATTGACAGAACATCGCGCCGTCGGCAACCATCCTGCGAATCCACAGCCAATACATACCGCCTTCTTAAGGCCTGGACCCGCTGGACACTTATCGTTATCTGCGAATAGCTAAGATCGTCTCAGCGATCGCTCAGCATGATCGCCGTAGACATGAACAACCACGCCACCGGAAGATCACACCTGATGAATGACGTTGCCAAACATGCGCTGACCAAAGTGCCGGCGGTCACGCTGGGCTTTTGGATAATCAAGGTCTTCGCGACAACGTTGGGCGAAACGGGCGGCGACACCGTCACGATGACGCTCAACTGGGGCTACCTGGCCGGTGTCACGCTGTTCGGCATCGCGCTGGTGGTGCTGGTCGCCGCGCAGATCTTCGCCAAGCGCTTCCATGCGTCTCTGTAC
>DASTKA010000483.1:0-8943 GCA_035716165.1 Mycobacterium sp.
CGCCGAAGCTCCGGTTCAGCCGCGCGCCGGTGTCCACGCCTTCGGCCTGCAGCCGCTGGTCCAGCGCGTCGTATTCGGCCTTCGACAGCGCCAGGCACACGTGATTGACCGGGTGGCCGGCGCTGCCCTGGTTGCCGGTCAGAGTCTCGGTGGCCGAGACGCCTTCAGCGGGCATCAAGTCGATGATGGAATCCGCGCAAATCCGCACACTCGGGAACGGCGCTTCGCCGGCTTCGAATTCGGCGAACCGGACCGGCTCGAGCCCCACGACGCGGGTGTAGAAGTCCATCGAAGCCCGGGGACTTCTCGTCCAGAGCACCACATGGTCCAGTCGCATCGAGTCGAGTATCCCCCGCCTTACGACTATTTGTTCGCCGACTGGGCGCTATTCGGACGACCCGAAACGGTTCGGGCCTTCTCAGCCAGCAACCGTTGTGCTTTGGTGAGACGGTGCCCCCAACCGAACGGTTAGTAGAGACCAACGGTGTGCGGCTGCGGGTGACCGAAGCGGGCGACCGAGGCGCACCCGTGGTGATCCTGGCGCACGGCTTCCCCGAACTCGCGTACTCCTGGCGTCATCAGATTCCCGTCCTCGCCGACGCCGGCTACCACGTGCTAGCGCCCGATCAGCGCGGCTACGGCGGCTCGGATCGCCCGGATGCCGTCGACGCCTACGACATTCATCAGCTGACCGCCGACCTGGTCGGTCTGATCGACGACGTCGGCGCGCGGCGCGCCGTGTGGGTCGGGCACGACTGGGGAGCCGCCGTGGTCTGGAACGCCCCGCTGCTGCACCCGGACCGGGTCGCGGCCGTCGCCGCCATGAGCGTGCCGGTCACGCCGCGGCCGCGCCTCGCACCCACGACGGCGTGGCGCAAGACCTTCGGCGAGAACTTCTTCTACATCCTGTACTTCCAGGAGCCCGGCGTCGCCGACGCCGAATTGAACGCCGATCCCGCCCGGGTGATGCGACGCATGATGGGCAGCCTGCGCACACCCGGTGACAAGGCCGCGGCGCTGCGGATGGTGGCCCCCGGCCCGGAAGGGTTCATCGAGCGGCTGCCCGAGCCCGACGGGCTGCCGGAGTGGATAAGCCAGGACGAACTCGACCACTACATCGCCGAGTTCACCCGCACCGGGTTCACCGGCGGCCTGAACTGGTATCGCAATTTCGACCGCAATTGGGAGACCACGCCCGAACTCGACGGAGTGAAGATCTCGGTCCCGTGCTTGTTCATCGGCGGGACGGCCGACCCCGTCCTGTCGTTCACCCGCACCGACCGCGCCTCCGAGGCGATCTCCGGCCCCTACCGGCAGGTGATGATCGACGGCGCCGGGCACTGGCTGCAGCAGGAGCGCCCCGACGAGGTCAATGCGGCCTTACTGGAATTCCTCAACGGATTGGAGCTGCAATGAGCGCGCCCCTGCGTTTCGGCGTCTTTATCACGCCTTTCCACCCCGTTGGCCAATCTCCAACGGTGGCATTGGAATACGACATGGAACGTGTGGTCGCGCTGGACCGGCTGGGATTCGACGAAGCGTGGTTCGGCGAACACCACTCCGGTGGCTACGAGCTGATCGCCTGTCCGGAGGTGTTCATCGCCGCGGCGGCCGAGCGGACCAAACACATCCGGCTGGGCACCGGCGTGGTGTCGCTGCCCTACCACCACCCGCTCATGGTGGCCGATCGCTGGGTGCTGCTGGACCACCTGACCCGCGGCCGGGTGATGTTCGGTACCGGTCCCGGCGCGCTGCCCTCGGACGCCTACATGATGGGCATCGACCCGGTAGAGCAGCGCCGGATGATGCAGGAGTCACTCGAGGCCATCCTGGCGCTGTTCCGTGCCGCACCCACCGAACGCATCGATCGGCACTCCGACTGGTTCACCCTGCGCGACGCGCAGCTGCACATCCGGCCATACACCTGGCCGTATCCCGAAATATCAACGGCGGCAATGATTTCACCGTCGGGACCGAGATTGGCCGGCGCGCTTGGCACCTCGCTGCTATCGCTGTCGATGTCGGTGCCCGGTGGTTACGCGGCGCTGGAAACCACCTGGGACGTGGTACGCGAACAGGCCGCGAAGGTCGGCCGGGATGAGCCGGACCGCACCGACTGGCGCGTACTGAGCATCATGCACATCGCCGACACCCGTGAACAGGCCATCGACGACTGCACCTACGGGCTACAGGATTTCGCGAACTACTTCGGCGCCGCCGGCTTTGTGCCGCTGGCCAACAGCGTGGAAGGCACCCAGACGCCGCACGAGTTCGTCGCCGACTATGCGGCCAAGGGCAACTGCTGCATCGGCACGCCCGAGGACGCCATCGCTCACATCGAGGACCTCCTCGATCGCTCCGGTGGCTTCGGCACGCTGCTGATGCTCGGCCACGACTGGGCCTCCCCGCAGGCGACCTATCACAGCTATGACCTGATGGCGCGCAAGGTGATTCCGCACTTCAAGCGTCAGCTCGAGGCGTCCCGATCGTCGCACGACTGGGCGAAGGGCAAGCGCGACCAGCTGATCGGTCGAGCCGGCGAGGCCGTGGTCAGGGCCATCACCGAGCACGTCGAGGAGCAGAAAGACGCGGTGCACTGATGCGCGCGGCGGTGTTGCGGGACGGCCGCATGGTCTATCGGGACGACGTGCCCGACCCCATACCCGAAGCCGGCCAGGTGCTGGTGGGCGTGCGGGCATGCGGAATCTGCGGCTCCGACCTGCATTTCGCCGCTCACGGCGCGCAGGTGCTGGAAATGAGCGATCGGGTGGCCGGCGGCTCGGGCGCCATGCACGTCGACCTGAACCACGACGTCTTCATGGGTCACGAGTTCAGCGCCGAGATCCTCGAAGCCGGACCTGATACCGAGACCCATCCGCCGGGCACCCTGGTCACCTCGTTGCCGGTGCTGTTGTCCGCCAAGGGCGTCCAGCCGATCGTATACAGCAACAGCACCGTCGGGGGCTACGCCGAACGGATGCTGCTGTCGGCCCCGCTGCTGCTGCCCATACCCAACGGCCTGGACTTCAAGCACGCATCACTCACCGAGCCCATGGCGGTGGGGCTGCACGCGGTCAACAAGTCGAACATCGCACCCGGCGAAACGGCCCTGGTGCTCGGGTGCGGCCCGATCGGGATCGCCATCGTCGCCGCGCTGCGCGCCAAAGGTGTGGAAGACATTGTGGCGTCGGACTTTTCGCCCAAACGGCGGGAACTGTCCACCGCGATGGGCGCCCACCAGGCGCTGGATCCGGCGCAGGGCTCGCCCTTCGACACCGTCAAGCCGGCAGTGGTGTTCGAGGCGGTCGGTGTGCCCGGAATCATCGACGATGTGATGCTCAGGGCGCGGCCCGGCACCCGTCTGGTCGTCGCCGGTGTGTGCATGCAACCCGACACGGTGCATCCATTCTTCGCGATCGCCAAAGAAATCAACGTGCAATTCGTACTCGCTTACACGCCCGATGAATTCGGCGATTCGCTGCGCGCTTTGGCCGAAGGCTCTATTGACGTGGCGCCACTGATCACCGGCGAGGTCGGGCTCGATGCGGTGGGCGCGGCATTCGACGACCTGGCCGATCCCGAGCGGCACTGCAAGATTCTCGTCACGCCCTGACTTGTCGGAGGCCGTCGCTACAAGCACATTCGGGACCAGCGTCCGATCAATGAAGCCCGACTGCGGCTAGAACAGGCCCGCGAGGAGGAAGTCGCGTCCCGCAAGTTCCGGAACCATATGCGCGACATGCTCTTCCTGTTGAAGGGTGCTCCGAGCACCAGTCCGTTCTTGCCGGACGGTCCACCCTTCTGATCCCATTGGGACGGGCTGTTGAAATTGGCTTTCCCCTAAACCCGCTGCGGTCAGCCATATCACCGGCTATCGTCCCGAGCAGATAGTGATCCGGCAGCACTAGGTGGCAGCATGAACAACCCGAAACCAACGCCCATCACACTTGCCATATACCGTGACGTACGCGTCGGCATGGTGATCCTCACGCTGATGGTCTTTCTGGCCGTTGTCATTGAGCAACTAGCTTCAACCTGCTGGCAATTCACCCTCAGTGCTTACTATTACACCTCCGCGCACAGCATCCTGATTGCCGCGCTTCTGGCGCTGGGCGCGCTATTCATCATGTACAAGGGCAGCAACGACACCGAGGATGTGTTGTTGAATCTCGCGGGGGTCTCCGCGTTGATGATCGCGATGGTGCCGCAGGGTCGACCCGCGCCCCTGTGTGGAAAGAATGATCTGCCGGCCCAATTCGAGCCCGCAATTCAGCCCAACGTGTGGACAGTCGTTATCGCACTGATTGTGGGCTGGTCGACGATGGCGGTGTTGCACTGGCGCAAACGCACTAGGCATAAGAAAAGCCCGCTGGGAACCGTGGCGGTGGGGCTTTTCTGGCTGATTATGGCGGTCGGCTTTATTGCCCTTGTCTTTTTCCCGAATCGGTTCTACGCGCATATCCACGGCATCTCCGGTGTCCTGATGCTCTTGTCCTTCATCATCACCGTGTTCTGCGCCGCGCTCGTCGTCAGGCAAGAGGACCCTGTGAAGTCACCGCACAAGGACCGCTATAAGCGGTGCTACTGGTTCATTGCCGGAGTGATGCTGGTGACGTTAATCGCGGTTGTCGCAGTGCATCTCAAGCATCCCGGGTGGCAACCAATAATCATTCTGGTCGAATCGGCGGTGATCCTCGAGTTCGCCGTGTACTGGGCGATTCAGACCTGGGAACTGTGGAATTCGCCTGACCGCATTGGGCGCCTCCCCGACGACGTCCAGAGGCGGCTCGCGGATAAACGGGCGAACGACGGCGGACTTCGTGGATTCAAGTCCGACCTGACCGGACCGCCCGAGGAGGCTCCGGGAGGAAGGCTGCTGCCGCTTCTGTAGTGCGGGCCCGCCGCGGGCGCGGCACAGAGCCCGCCAATCGTGAACCCACGCAACGACACTAGGGTCCAGTCATGCCGAAACCCAGCATCGAAAACTTTGTCCGCCGATCGATCGTCGCGGCCGCGGCCTGCTCGGCGATCGTCGCAATGTCGGCCTGCGACAAGCACAACCCGGCGCAGCCCGGCGCCAACCCCCGCCAGGTCACGGTGGTGGGCACCGGTCAGGTGCAAGGCGTCCCGGACACCCTGACAACCGACGTCGGCATCGAATTCACCGCACCCGACGTCACCTCGGCGATGAACCAAACCAACGATCGTCAACAGGCGGTCGTCAACGCGCTGACCGGCGCGGGCCTAGACCGCAAGGACATCAGCACCACCGAGGTCACGCTATCGCCGGAATACAACAACCCGGAGCCCAGCCGCACGGCCGCCATCACCGCGTACCGCGCCACCAACGCCATCGCCGTCAGGATCCACCCGGCCGACACCGCGTCGCGCCTGCTGGCCCTCATCGTCGGCACCGGCGGGGACGCCACCCGGATCAAGTCCGTCCGCTATTCCATCGCCGACGATTCGCAACTGGTGAAGGACGCCCGGTCGCGCGCCTTCAACGACGCCAAGAGCCGCGCCGAGCAGTACGCCCAGCTGTCCGCGCTTCGGCTGGGCCGGGTGCTGTCGATCTCCGAAGCCGCCGGCAACACCCCGCCGCCGGCCGGTGCGCCGCGGGCCATGCCGTCCATGGTTCCGCTGGAACCCGGCCAGCAGACCGTGAGCTTCTCGGTGACCGCGGTGTGGGAGTTGGACTAGTGGCGATCGCAAGCGCGGCCTCTACTGCTGATAGACGCGGGGGTCCAGGGTGCCGATGTAGGACAGGTCGCGGTAGCGCTCGTCGTAATCGAGGCCGTAGCCGACGACGAAGTCGTTGGGGATGTCGAAGCCCACGTAGGCGATGTCGACGTGGGCCCCCTGCGCGTCGGGCTTGCGCAGCAGGGTGCACACGCGCAGCGAACGCGGGTGCCGGGTTTTGAGGTTGCGCAACAGCCACGACAGGGTGAGGCCCGAGTCGACGACGTCCTCGACGATCAGCACATCGCGGCCCTCGATGTCGCGGTCCAGGTCCTTGAGAATCCGCACCACGCCCGACGAGGACGTCGATGAGCCGTAGGAGCTGACGGCCATGAATTCGAACTGGGTGGGCAGCGGGATCGCACGCGCCAGGTCGGTGACAAAGATCACAGCGCCCTTGAGCACGGTGATCAACAGCAGGTCCTGACCGGTCTCGGTCGCGGCGTCGCGGTAGTTCTCCCCGATTTCCCGGCCGAGTTCGGCGATCCGCGCCTGAATTTGCGCCGACGTCAGTAAAACAGACTTGATGTCCCCGGGGTAAAGCTCCGCGGGCTGGGCGGGGGTGATCGCCGAGGAGATCTGGGCCACGCCCACAGAGTGCCACGACGGCGGGCGAATAACCAACGGCGCCCGGATATTGCGGCTAACGAACCGGCTCGCGCCACAGCGTCAGCACGCCCTCGCGGCGGCCCGCGAACAGGCGCTCGTCCGGCAACGACGACCCGACCGCAACCCCGCCCTGCCCGTGCCAGCCGGTGACGAGGGCGTCGACCCCCCGGATTTGCTTGTCGGTCAGGCTCGTTGCGCCGCCCGCCAACAACCAGCCCCGGATCACGCGGCGCCGCACGGGGCCGTCCAGCGCCGCCAGCGCCTGCACCCGCAGGCCGATGTCCGCCTTGGCCTCGGGCAGCGCCCGGGCGGCCAGGGTGTCGATCAGCTCGGAGTCCTCCCGCAACGCCGTCGCGGTGCGGGCCAGCGCCTCGGCCACACCGCCGCCGAGCACGTCTTCCAGCAACGGCAGCACCTCGGTGCGCAGCCTGGTCCGGGTGAAGCGGCGGTCGGTGTTGTGCGGGTCCTGCCAGGGGGTCAGGCCAAGCTCCCGGCACGCGTCATGTGTGACGGCCCGTCGCACCTCCAGCAACGGCCGGCACCACGGCGGATCGTAGGGGCGCATCCCGGCGATCGAGCGCACCCCGGACCCCCGACCCAGCCCCAGCAACACCGTCTCGGCCTGGTCGTCGAGCGTATGACCCAGCAGCACCGGACCGGTGTGGTAGGCGCTCAACGCGGCGTAGCGGGCGGAGCGCGCCGCCGCCTCCGGACCGCCTTTGTTGCCCACCTGCACCCGAACAACTTGGGCCGCAACGCATCCCAATTCAACGGCCTGAGCGCGGGCGGTGTCGGCGACTGCGGCCGAGTCGGGTTGCAGGCCGTGGTCGACGATCACCGCCGTGGTGGGCCGCAGCCCGGCGGCCACCGCGGTGAGCGCCAGTGAATCCGGGCCGCCGGAAAGCGCCACGCACCACTGTTCGACGGTGGCGAGGTGGGTCTTGATGAACGCCTCGACAGCCGCGCGCAGCTGGCTTACAGCACCCTGTCGATCCACCGCTGGGGTTCTTCGATCTCGGTGGGCAGCGGCAGCGTCTCGGGGCCGGTCCAGATGGCGTTGAACCGCGCCATGCCCACCTGGGCGACCACGTGGTCGACGAACGCCTTGCCGCGGGTGTACTGGCTGAGCTTGGCGTCGAGCCCCAGCAGCGCGCGCAGCAATCGCTGCAGCGGCGGCTGCTTACGGTGTCGGCGCTCGTCGAACCGGCGGCGGATGGTGGCCACCGACGGCACCGCCATCGGCCCGACGGCGTCCATGACGTGGTCGGCGTGGCCCTCCAGCAGGGTGCCCAGCACCAGCAACTGATCCAGCGCCTGCCGCTGCGGTTCGGACTGCACCGCACGCATCAGCCCGAGAATCCCCGATGAGTTCGCGTCGGGTCCCGACGCCCCATTGGCGCGGTTGCGCGCGTACTCGGCGAGCCGGCCGATCACCTGCCCCAGGTCCTCTCCGGCGTCGCGGGTCAACAGCCCCAGCGCCTGCGACATGTAGCCGGGCAGCCACGGGTTGGCGGTGAACTGCACGCGATGGGTGACCTCATGCAGGCACACCCACAGCCGGAAATCGGACGGGTCGATCCGAAGCTGCCGCTCGACGGCGATGACGTTCGGATAGACCAGTAACAGGCAGCCGGATTCGGCCCCCTCATTGGTGGCGAACGGGTCGTATTGGCCCAGAATCCCCGAGGACACGTAGGCCAGGACGGCGCCCGTCTGCGCACCGGTGACCCGGCCGGTGAGAAAGCCACGCGGCTTTTCGGAGCCGTTCATCATCACCCGCATCGACTCGGTGGCCGCCGCGACCCAATCCGGGCGGTCGACGATGCGGGCCGCCGGCACCGCGCCGTCGGCGATCAGGCCGGTGACGTCACGCACCAACGGTTCGGCCTTGACGGACGACGTGGCGAGCTCGTCGATCACCTGGCGGCGGGTGTAGTCGCTGGACGGCGGACCCGGCCGGGCCAGGCGCCGACCGACCGTGGCGGCGAACTGCCAGTCGACGGCGGTGCCCAGCGTCAGGTCCGTCGCAGGCGTCATGAGCACCCGCAGAACCAGAGCCGGGTCGCGAGCGCGTCCATGACGTTGCGGGCGTTCGGGCCGCCGTCGTTGGAGATGAACGCGAAGGTGAGCACCCGGCCGCTGCGGTCGGTGAGCACCCCGGCCAACGAGTTGATGCCGGTCAACGAGCCGGTTTTGGCCCGCAGCCAGCCCGCGGGCCCCTGGGCCGTGGAGGCGTCGGTGAAGCGGTCGGCCAGGGTTCCGCTGCCGGCGGCGATCGGCAGCAGATCCAGCAGCGCCCGCAGCGACGGCTGGTCGGGTCCGGCGGCGGCCTGCAGCACGCCGTCAAGCGTCTTGGCCGTCAGCCGGTCGTCGACCGAGAGCCCACTGGAATCGAGCAGCGCCAGGCCCCCGGTGTCGACGTGGGCGGTGGTCAACCGGTTGGTCACCGCGTCGACGGCACCGGCGAAGCTGCGCGGCCGATTGATCGCGCCCGCCACCTCGCGGGCGATGCTTTCGGCCAGCACGTTGTCGGAGTGGTCCATCATCTCGGACAGCCGCTCGACCAGCGGCGCTGACTGCACGACCGCCAGCTGC
>DASTKA010000484.1:0-2846 GCA_035716165.1 Mycobacterium sp.
TTCGGGTCCGCGAGAAGCTCGAACTTGACCAGAGTGTCGTTGCCTTGCGGCACCATGGTGTACTTCCCGTCCTGCGCCTTCTGCTGCGACGAGCTGACCAGCTTCCAGCTGACGACGTTGTCACCCCACGTGTAGGCGACCACCTGTTCGTCGGTGATCCCGGCGACCTTGACCTTCATCCGGACTTGGCGAGGGCGCCCGTCGTCGCCGGTGTCCAGAATCTCCGCACTCTGATGCGGCTCCGACCATTCGGGCATCGCTTCGAAGTCGGCGATGACGTCCAGAATCTCCTCCGGGCTGGCTTCGATGACGATTTCGCGGGATTCTTTGAGTGCCATGGCCCGCACGATACTGGCACGGCGTCTCACCCGGAACAGATTCGGCCGAGCGTACCGTCGTGCCTGTGACTGATGCCGCGACCGATCCCGCATACACCGTCGGTGACTACCTGTTGGACCGTCTCGCCGAGCTCGGCGTCTCGGAGATCTTCGGCGTTCCGGGCGATTACAACCTGGAGTTCCTCGACCACATCATCGCCCATCCGAGCATCCGCTGGGTCGGCAACGCCAACGAGCTGAACGCCGGCTACGCCGCCGACGGGTATGGGCGGCTGCGCGGAATGTCGGCATTGGTAACGACTTTCGGCGTCGGCGAGCTTTCCGCGGCCAACGCGGTGGCGGGCAGCTACGCCGAGCAGGTACCCGTCGTGCACATCGTGGGCGGCCCGTCCAAGGATGCCCAGGGCACCCGCCGGGCCCTGCACCATTCGCTCGGTGATGGCGACTTCGAGCACTTCTTCCGGGTGAGCCGCGAAATCACTTGCGCCCAGGCCAATCTCATGCCCGCGACGGCGCGCCGCGAGATCGACCGGGTCCTGTCAGAGGTGCGTGAGCAGAAGCGCCCCGGATACATCCTGCTGTCGACCGACGTCGCCCGCTTCCCCACCGAGCCGCCGGAGGCGCCGTTGCCCCGCTACACCGGTGGCACCAGTCCCCGCGCGCTGGCCATGTTCGTCGAGGCCGCGACCGAACTCATCGGCCACCACCAACTCACCGTGCTCGCCGACTTGCTGGTGCACCGACTGCAGGCGATCAAGGAACTCGAGGCGTTGCTGGCCGCGGACGTGGTGCCGCATGCCACGTTGATGTGGGGAAAGAGTCTGCTCGACGAGAGTTCGCCGAATTTCCTGGGCATCTACGCCGGGTCCGCCAGTGCCCCGGCGGTGCGCACCGCGATCGAAGGGGCGCCCGTGTTGGTCACCGCCGGAGTGGTGTTCACCGACATGGTCAGCGGCTTCTTCAGCCAGCGGATCGACCCGGCCCGCACCATCGACGTCGGCCAGTATCAGAGCACTGTCGCTGGGGAGGTCTTCGCGCCGTTGGAGATGAGCGCCGCGCTCGACGCTCTGGCCACGATCCTGGCCCGGCGCGGTGTCTCGTCGCCACCGGTGGTGTCGCCGCCCGCCGAGCCACTGCCCCCGCCCCCGCCACGCGACGAACCACTGACCCAGAAGATGCTGTGGGACCGCCTGTGTGTGGCCCTCACGCCGGGCAACGTGGTGCTGGCGGACCAGGGCACCTCCTTTTACGGCATGGCCGACCACCGCCTGCCGCAGGGAGTGACCTTCATCGGCCAACCGCTATGGGGCTCAATCGGTTACACGTTGCCCGCGGCGCTCGGGGCGGCGGTGGCGCATCCAGACCGCAGGACGGTTCTACTGATCGGGGACGGCGCCGCCCAGCTGACGGTCCAAGAGCTCGGCACCTTCTCGCGCGAGGGCCTGTCCCCGGTCATCGTGGTGGTCAACAACGACGGCTACACCGTCGAACGCGCGATCCACGGGGAGACCGCGCCGTACAACGACATCGTCAGTTGGAAATGGACGGACGTTCCCAAAGCGCTGGGCGTCACCGACCACCTTGCGTTCCGGGTCCACAACTACGGCGAGCTCGACGACGCCCTGACCGCCGCCGCGCAGCACCAGGACCGCATGGTGTTCGTCGAGGTGATGTTGCCGCGCCTCGAAATCCCCAACCTGCTCGTCGAACTCGTCCAACCGACGTCGCCGGACGGCAGCCCGCGCCGCTGACGAACTACCGCGAGTTCGGCGTGCGCTCCGGACGGGAGGAGCGCAACATAGCCTGCACCGTCCGCCGGCAGCGACCGCAATCGGCGCCCGCCCCGCATGCCTGGGCGACTTCCTTGGTGGTCGACGCCCCGCACTCCACGGCCTCGGTCACGGTTTGACTGGTGACTCCGTTACACAGGCATACGAACACCGGCGAGCCTCAATCCGCCTCGATGCGCATCATGTCGAAGAATCGGCCGACGAACACAGGCGGGTAGGCACCGATGCCCGCTCCGGACATCCATTGCGCCGCGGCATCGGGGTGGTCGATCCAGTGCCGCGCGCTTTCCTCGTCGGGAAACTCCTGCAGGATCAGCACCTCGTGATCGTCGTCAAAAGCCTGGAACACCCACGTCTTTCGGATTCCGGCCGTGGTGAACCTATCGATGGCCGTGCTGACTTCGGAGGTCAACAGGGACACGTCGTTGACGGACGCGATGGCGGCCACCACAACACCGGGTGCCGCCGGGGTCTGCGGTGGCTGCGCGATGAACCTCTCGACGATCTCGCCCGCGAAGACCGCGGGAATGTCATCGACGCCGGCCTCGTCGAACCAATCGAAGAAGACCCGGGAGCGCAGCAGTTCCACGATGGGTTCGCGGCTGTGGACTCCGATCATCACCAGCACCCGGCCGTGGTCGCGGGTTGAGGTGTAGACCAGCACGTGGTGCGCGCCGATGTCGGCCAGGGCGGCTTTATTGCGTTCCAGCAGCGGCCA
>DASTKA010000485.1:0-3631 GCA_035716165.1 Mycobacterium sp.
GGCCGGTGCCCTGTGGCTGCTGTTCACCGC
The DNA here is from genome assembly GCA_035716165.1 of Mycobacterium sp. Lineage (GTDB taxonomy): Bacteria > Actinomycetota > Actinomycetes > Mycobacteriales > Mycobacteriaceae > Mycobacterium. The sequence goes on from DASTKA010000485.1 coordinate 31, forward strand.
GGAGTTCACCGCCCGCCGCTGGCTGAGCGGCCCGCGCACCGGCATTGAGGCGCTTCGGCTTTCGCTGACCAGCGCGGTCATCCCGCCCGTCGCCGTGGCCCCGCGGTTGAAGGGGGAATGGACGTTTCGTCGCGCGCCGCGCGATCCGCCGCTTGCGGTGCTGCTGGACCGCGATGACACCCTGATCGTCGACAAGCCCTACCTCAACCATCCGGCGGGCGTGCGCCCCACCCACCACGCCGCCCGGGCGCTGGCTCGCCTGCGCCGGCGCGGCCTGCTGCTGGCGGTGGTGACCAATCAGTCCGGCGTGGCGCGCGGACTGATCAGCGCCGAGCAGCTCAGGACCGTCAACGACCGGGTGGACGAGGTGCTCGGCCCGTTCGACTCCTGGCAGGTGTGCGTGCACGACGAAACCGAGGGCTGCCCATGCCGAAAGCCGCTGCCCGGCATGGTGTTGGCGGCCGCCGAAGCGCTGGCCGTCCCGCCCCAGCGCTGCGTGATGATCGGCGACACCGGCGGTGACGTCCAGGCCGCCCTGGCCGCCGGCGCTCGGGCGGTGCTGGTGCCCACCGACCGCACCCTATCGGCCGAGGTCGACCATGCCCGGGCGCACGCATCCGTGGCCGCGACGCTGGATGACGCGGTGTCCCTGGTGCTTTCGGAGTGCCAATGAGCACCGCCGTGGTGGCCCGCCTGGACAGCGCCGGTGACGTATTGATCACCGGTCCCGCGGTGCGCGCGGTGGCGACCCGTCACGACCGGGTGACGATGCTGGTCGGGCCGCGCGGCCGGGACGCGGCCGAGCTGCTGGTCGGCATCGACGAGATCGTCGAATGGCAGGCGCCCTGGGTGGATTTCGAGACGCCCGAGTTGACCGCCGCGCATGCCGAGGCGCTGATCAAGCAGCTGCGCGATGTCGCCCCCGACCGCGTGTACATCTTCACGTCGTTTCACCAGTCGCCGTTGCCGCTGGCCTTGCTGTGCCGCATGGCGGCGGTGCCCTGGGTGGGCGCGATCTGCGTGGACTATCCGGGCGCGCTGCTGGATCTGCGGCATCACGTGCCCGACGGGATCCCCGAGCCCGAGCGGGCCCTGTCGCTGGCACGCGCGGCCGGCTGCTCGCTGCCCGCCGGCGACGACGGCGCATTGCGGGTCCGGGCGATGGGTCCGGTGCCGTCGCGGCTGGCGACCGAGATCGGAACCGGACCGTTCGTGGTGTTCCACCCCGGCGCCGCGGTGCCCGCCCGGCGGCCCAGTGCAGGCCGCAGCGCGGCCATGGTGGCCGCGCTCGTGGGCGCCGGCCATCGCGTCGTCGTCACCGGAAGCGCCGACGAGGCCGAGCTGACCGCCTCGGTCGCACGCGATGTGGCCGTCGATCTCGGCGGCCGCACCAGCTTTGCCGAACTCGCCGCGGTGTTCGCGGCCGCACGCGTTGTCGTCGTCCCCAACACCGGCCCCGCTCACCTGGCCGCCGCGGTAGGGACACCTGTGGTGTCGCTGTTCGCCCCCGTCGTGCCGGCCGCGCAGTGGCGGCCCTACGGCACGCAGGTGCGCGTGCTGGGCGATCAATCCGCGCCGTGCCGGGCCAGCCGCGCCCGCGTCTGCCCGGTGCCCGGACACCCGTGCCTGGACCACATCACCGACGCGGAATTGCTCGCCGCGGTGAAGCAAGGAGGAGACCCATGATCGAGGTGCACTTCGATGCGCTGCGAGACGCGGTGGCGCGCACCAGCGTCGAGGCGACGCGGCTGCGCGGATGGGGTCGGCAACTGGCCATGGTCCTGTCGCACGGAGGCCGCCTGTTGGCGTGCGGGAACGGCGGGAGTGCCGCCGAGGCCCAGCACCTCACCGCCGAACTGGTCGGGCGGTTTTGTGAGGAGCGAATCCCGATGTCCGCCATCGCTTTGCACGCGGACACGTCCGCCCTCACCGCGATAGCGAACGATTACGGCGACGAAGAGATGTTCGCGCGCGGGGTGCGGGCGCATGGCCGGGTGGGCGACGTGCTGATGGCGTTGTCGACCAGCGGCGCGAGCCGCAACGTGATAGCTGCGGTCAAAGCGGCGCACGAGGTCGGCATGGTGACCTGGGCGCTCACCGGCCGAGGCCCCAACGAGCTGGCCGGCATGTGTGACGAGTCCATCTGTGTCGACGCGGAAAGCACGGCGACCGTGCAAGAGATCCACCTGATGCTGATTCACGGGCTGTGCATGGCGCTCGACGACGCGTTGCTGCGGCGTGATGCGTCGTGACCATCAAACCGCTTGTGATCGTCGGTGATTCGATCCTCGATATCGACATCTTGGGCTCGGCGAGCAGGCTGAGCCCGGAGGCGCCGGTGCCGGTGGTCGACGCCGAACGGCTCGTACAACGGCCGGGCGGGGCCGGTTTGGCGGCCCTGCTCGCGGCCCGCACCGAGACCGCGGTGGTATTGATCACCGGCATCGCCGACGACGACGCGGGCCGACAGCTGCACGACCTGCTCGCCGACTCCGGGGTCCGGGTGCTCGCCTTGCCGATGAGCGGAACGACGGTGAGCAAGATCAGGATCCGGGCTCGTGGCCAGTCGATGCTTCGGGTCGATCGGGGTGACGGCGCCCCGATCGACCGGCCGTTGGCGGGCGAGGTGACCGACGCCCTGGCCGGCGCCCGGGCCATCTGTGTCGCCGACTACGGCGCCGGCGTGACCGCCCTGCCGGCCATCCGCGCGGCGTTGACCGAGTCGGCACGCCGCGTCCCGACGGTGTGGGACCCGCACCCGCGGGGCGCGCCGCCGGTGCCCGGATGCACCCTGGTGACGCCGAATCATGAAGAAGCCCGGAACTTTTGCGGAGATTCGCCGGGAGACGGCGGAGAAGTGCTGCTGCAGAGATGGGCGGCCGGCGCGGTGTGCATAACTCGCGGAGCCCAGGGCGCGCGGGTGTACCTGCCGCAGGCCGTGGTCCATCAGGTCGGAATCCCGCGGGGCGCGGGAACGGGCGCGACCGACGTCTGCGGGGCCGGTGACCGGTTCGCGGTCGCCGCGGCGGTGGCACTCGGTGCCGGCGCCGGCGCAGTCGAAGCCGTGCGCGCCGCGGTCGGCGATGCGGCGCGGTTCGTCAGCGCCGGCGGTGCAGCGTCGGTCTCGAGACCGTTGTCCGCCACGGGATCCGACGTCCTGGCCGGTGCGACGGGACTGGTGGACACCAGCACGGTCGACCCGCTCGCGATGGCGGCACGCCTGCGTCGTCGCGGGGGCACGCTGGTTGCCACCGGCGGTTGCTTCGACTTGTTGCATACCGGGCACATCAGGCTGCTTCGGCAGGCGCGCGAACTCGGTGACGCCCTGGTCGTGTTGGTCAATTCCGATGCGTCGGTGCGCGCGCTGAAGGGCAGCGGACGCCCGATCATGCGCGATGCGGACCGGGCCCGCGTCCTGGCCGCGCTCGCCTGTGTCGACGCGGTGGCCATCTTCGACGGCCCGACCCCGGAGCGCATCCTGGAAGATCTGCGACCCGACATCTGGGTGAAGGGCGGCGACTACGAGGCCACCGAGTTGCCCGAGGCCGATGTGGTGTATCGCCACGGCGGTGAGGTGATGATCCTTCCCACGGTGGCCGGT
>DASTKA010000486.1:0-5789 GCA_035716165.1 Mycobacterium sp.
ATGACCAAACTCTCCGGCGGCCAGGACATCGAAACCAACCGCACCTCACAGCGCGGCGTGTACTGCGGGGCCTGGCGGGCGTTCACCGGCGGCAACCAGAAGAGCTACGACGCCTCGGTGCACGTGACCAGGCCGTCGCGGTTTTTCGTGATGGACGCGCCGGTGTTCGCCCGGTTCATGAAGGACCAGTTCCCGATGGCGGTGCATCTGCTCGACGGCATCGCCGTCGGCACCGACCGGACCCGGCGCATCATCGACAACCGCGAGAAGCTGCTGGCCCTGGGCCGGTTGTCGGCCGGGCTGACGCATCAGCTGAACAATCCCGCGGCGGCGATCTCGCGGGCCGCGGCGGACCTGCGCGAGCGCGTGGCCAACATGCGGCACAAGCTGGCGATGCTCGCCGACGGCACCATCACCCCGGAGGCGTTGAGCGCGCTGGTGCAGCTGCAGGAGCGGGTCGCCGAGCAGGTCGCCAAGTCCGCCGCACAGCACTTGAGCGCGCTCGAGACCTCCGATCGCGAGGACGCCGTCGGCGACTGGCTGGAAGACCACGGCATCGACGGCGGTTGGGACATCGCGCCGACGTTCGTCGAGGGCGGCGTGGACACCGATTGGCTGGAGCGGATCTCCGTGGTCACCGAAGAGCTCGCGTCGACATCGCTGGAGCAGGCGATCCGATGGATCAACTACACCATCGAAAGCGAGCTGCTGATGAACCAGATCGCCGAAGCGAGCAAACGCATTTCGGCGCTGGTAGCCGACGCAAAACAGTATTCGCAAATGGATCGGGCCCCGTTCCAGGTCACCAACGTGCACGACCTGCTGCGCAGCACGCTGGTGATGTTCGCCGACCGGTTGACCAAAGACGCGACCAAGGGCGACGGCGCTGGCCCCGTCGTCACCGTGGTCAAGGACTTCGACCAATCCCTTCCCGAGATCCCTTGCTACCCAGGTGATCTCAACCAGGTGTGGACCAACATCATCGACAATGCGATCGCCGCGATGCGCGAGACCGGCGGCACGCTGACCGTCCGCACCCGCGCCGAAGGCGACAACCTGGCCCGCATCGAAATCTGCGACACCGGCCCGGGGATACCCGAGGACGTGCGCGAGCACATCTTCGAGCCGTTCTTCACCACCAAACCCTTCGGTGAGGGCACCGGCCTGGGCCTGGACCTGGCGTTCAACATCGTCGTGAAGAAGCATCGCGGAGATCTGCGGGTGGAGTCGGTGCCCGGCGACACCCGGTTCATCGTGCTGCTCCCGCTCACGGCGCCCGCCGCCGACGTCGCGGTCGCGGATCTCGATGAACTCGACGAGGATGTCGCCGCTTCGGAATAGCTTTCGCGGGGCGCGGGTTGGGAAAACCATGACGGATGCAGCGAGCAAACCCAATCTCGGCCGGTTCGGATCGTTCGGACGCGGCGTCACACCCGAGCAGGCCAGGGACATCGAAGCGCTGGGCTACGGCGCCGTCTGGGTCGGCGGTTCACCGCCCGCCGAGCTGGCCTGGGTCGAGCCCCTTCTGGAGGCGACCACGACGTTGCAGGTGGGCACCGGCATCGTCAACATCTGGACGGCGGCCGCCAAGCCGGTGGCGGAATCCTTCCACCGCATCGACAGGGCCTACCCGGGCCGGTTCTTGCTGGGCATCGGCGTCGGACATCCCGAGGCTCACACCGAGTACCGCAAGCCCTACGACGCCCTGGCCGATTACCTGAAGCAGCTCGACGATTACGGCGTGCCCGCCAACCGCCGGGTGGTGGCGGCGCTGGGCCCGCGCGTCCTCAAGCTGTCCGCGGAGCGCTCCGCCGGGGCACACCCCTACCTCACCACCCCGGAACACACCGCGCGGGCCCGCGAGATCATCGGACCGTCGGCTTTCCTGGCGCCCGAACACAAGGCGATCCTGACCACCGACGCCGACAAGGCCCGGGCCGTCGGCCGAAAGGCGCTCGACGTGTACTTCAATCTCGCCAACTACCGGAACAACTGGAAGCGGTTGGGTTTCACGGAGGAAGAGGTCACCCGGCCGGGCAGCGACCGCCTGGTGGATGCGGTGGTGGCGTATGGCACCGTGGACCAGATCGCGGCGCGCCTGAACGAACACCTCGAGGCCGGCGCCGATCACGTCCCCGTGCAGGTCCTGACGAAGGATGAAAACCTGGTCTCGGCGCTGGCCGAACTGGCGGGGCCGCTGGGGTTGAAACAGTCCTGACTCGACGCTAGGGGGGGAGCTGGATGGCCGACGGAGTTTCACTCAAACCCGAGCTCGGCCGGTTCGGCGTGTGGCTGCCCAGCCGATCCATCTCCCCGGAATTGGCCGCCGGCATCGAATCGCTGGGCTATGGCGCCGCCTGGATCGGCGGGTCACCGGACGCCGACCTGTCCTGGGCCGAGCCGGCTTTGGCGCGGACGACGTCGCTGCAACTGGCCACCGGAATCGTGAACATCTGGACGGCGCCCGCCGCGGAAGTCGCCGAGTCCTTTCATCGCATCGAATCCGGCCATCCGGGAAGGTTTTTGCTGGGCGTCGGGGTGGGCCACCCCGAGCGCACCCGGGAATACGTCAAGCCGTACGACGCCCTGGTGTCCTACCTGGACGAACTCGACGCGGCCCTGGTGCCGACCAGCCGGCGGGTGATCGCGGCGCTCGGACCGCGGGTGTTGGGTCTCGCGGCGCGCCGCAGCGCCGGCGCGCACCCCTATCTGACCACGCCGGAGCACACCGCCAAGGCGCGCGAATTGCTCGGCGAGGCGGTGTATTTGGCGCCCGAGCACAAGGTGGTGCTCACCACGGACGCCGAGGAGGCCCGCGCGGTCGGCCGTCAGACTGTCGAGTTCTACCTGGGCCTGAGCAATTACGTGAACAATTGGCTGCGGCTGGGGTTCACCCAAGCCGACGTGCGCAAGCCCGGCAGCGACAAGCTGATCGACGCGGTGGTCGCCCACGGCACCGAGCAGGACATCGCGGGGCGGCTGAATGAGCATCTTGCGGCCGGGGCCGATCACGTGGCGATCCAGGTGCTCGGCGCGCAGGACGAGCAATCGCTGCTTACCGCGCTGCGTGAATTGGCCCCAGCGCTGGGGCTGACCCTCGCAAACTGAGCGATCGGCTCGGTTAGGGTTTGGGGCATGCGGTTACTGGTCACCGGCGGCGCTGGATTCATCGGCGCCAACTTCGTGCACAGTACGGTCCGCGAACACCCCGAGGATTCGGTGACGGTGCTCGACGCGATGACCTACGCGGGTCGGCGCGAGTCGCTGGCCGACGTCGAGGACTCCATCGACCTGGTGATCGGTGACATCACCGATGCCGACCTGGTGTCGCGGTTGGTCGCGGGATCCGACGCGGTGGTGCACTTCGCCGCGGAGAGCCACGTCGACAATGCACTGGACAGTCCGGAGCCATTCCTGCACACCAACGTCGTCGGCACGTTCACCATCCTCGAGGCCGTGCGCCGTTGTGGCGTGCGGCTGCACCACATCTCGACCGACGAGGTCTACGGCGACCTGGAGCTCGACGACCCCCAGCGATTCACCGAGGCGACGCCGTATAACCCGTCCAGTCCGTATTCGGCGACCAAGGCCGCCGCCGACATGCTGGTGCGGGCCTGGGTGCGCTCGTATGGGGTGCGCGCGACGATCTCGAACTGCTCCAACAACTACGGGCCGTATCAGCACGTCGAGAAATTCATCCCGCGTCAGATCACCAACGTGCTCACCGGCCGGCGACCCAAGCTCTACGGCACCGGCGCCAACGTTCGCGACTGGATCCATGTCGACGACCACAACAGCGCGGTCCGGCGCATCCTGGAGTCCGGTGAGATCGGGCGCACCTACCTGATCAGCTCCGAAGGCGAGCGCGACAACCTGACCGTGCTGCGCACGCTGCTGCAGATGATGGGCCGCGAGCCCGACGACTTCGACCACGTCACCGACCGAGTCGGCCACGATCTGCGCTACGCCATCGACCCGTCCGCGCTGTGCGACGAATTATGTTGGGCGCCAAAGCACACCGACTTCGAGGAGGGTCTGCGTGCCACCATCGACTGGTATCGGGCGAACGAATCGTGGTGGCGTCCGTTGAAGGACGCCGCCGAGGCCCGCTACGAAGAGCGTGGGCAGTAGCGTGAAAGTTCGTGAACTGAAGATTCCCGGAGCCTGGGAGATCACCCCCACCGTTCATGGCGATTCGCGCGGCCATTTCTTTGAATGGCTCACCGACAAGGGCTTCACTTCCTTCGCCGGTCACCGGTTGGATGTCCGGCAGGCCAACTGCTCTGTGTCGTCGGCCGGAGTGTTGCGCGGATTGCATTTCGCCCAGGTGCCCCCGAGCCAGGCCAAGTACGTGACCTGCGTTCGCGGTTCGGTGTTCGACGTCGTCGTCGACATCCGGGTGGGATCGCCGACGTTCGGGCAGTGGGATTCGGTTCTGCTTGACGACTCCGACCACCGGACGATCTACCTTTCCGAAGGCCTCGGGCATGGTTTTCTGGCGCTGCAGGACAATTCGACGGTGATGTATCTGTGCTCGACGGAATACAACCCGCAGCGCGAACACACCATCTGCGCAACCGATCCGGCGTTGGCCATCGACTGGCCGCTGGTGAACGGGGCGGCGCCCAATCTGTCCGACCGCGATGCCGCGGCGCCCAGCCTCGAAGAGGTGCGCGCCTCCGGCCTGCTGCCCACCTGGGACGAAACGCAGGCCTTTGTCGAGGGGATGCGACTCAAGCAGCAGCGGCCCGATTCCGCCTAGCCACCAGAACGCCCGCCCACAACGCCACGGTCAGCACTTCGGCGCCTACGCTGACTGCCGCGTACGGCGCTGGGTCCCAACCCCGTTCGGAGAAACCGGACAGGCCGACGGTGCGCGAGAGCGCGAACCCGGCCAGTGAACCGGCCGCCACCGCGGCGCCCGCCCAGCGCAGCCAGCCGGGGCCGCCGACCAGGATCAGCAGCGCGATCGCGAACGAAAGGCTGGCCTGGGCCAGGAATGCCGCGCCGATCTTCGGAATGTGTTGATAGCCATGCACATAGAGATAGGCGTGGCAGGCGGCGGCGATGATCAACGACGCGGCGAGGCCGAGCCGGACTGCGATGTTCGTCAAAGTCATTGCAGTGCCTGCTCCTTCAGGGCCAGGGCAACCTGTCCCCTGGTGTAGGTGACCTCACGGATGCCCAGTGCGTCCCGCAGCTTGCCGGGAGGCAGCGTCACCGGCTTGGGCGCGGGCCCGTCACCCGGTCGCGGCAGCGGGTAAGCGGTGGTGGTCCCGCTGTAGAACGTCACGTTGTCTTCCGTTTTGGAGAACAGTTGGTGGACATGGCCGTTGAGGCAGGTGACCGAGGAGAACCGGCGCAAATAGCTCAGCGCCTGGGTGGCGTCGTCGGTGCCCCACCCCCACTGCGGGTACATGGCGAACAGCGGGATGTGGCTGAACACGATGATGGGCGTATCGCTCGAGAGGCGGGCGACGTCCTTCTTGACGAACTCCAACTGATCGGCGCCCAGGTGACCGAGCTTGCGCAGATTCAAGGTGTTCACCAGCGCGATCAGGTGCACGCCGGCGATATCGAGGCTGTACCATCCGTCGCCAATGGACCCGGCGCCGAACGCGTTTCGGTACTTCTGCCCCGCGTCGTCAACCGAGTCGTGTTCGCCGGGCACGGTGAACACGTGCGGCGTCTTGAGGCCGGTCATCATCTGCTTCACCTGGTCGAATTGCTCCGGGCTGGACAGGTGGGTGAGGTCCCCGGTGTGGATGACGAAGTCCGGCGTGTAACCG
>DASTKA010000487.1:0-7184 GCA_035716165.1 Mycobacterium sp.
GCGGCCACCGGGGGCTGCGGTGACAGCGAGATCTCGAACTGGTTGGCACCGTACTCGGGGTGGAACTGTTCGATCGAAATCCCGGCCCGCGTCGCCGACCCGATCACATCACGAAGGAAAGCTTCGTGCTCCAGCACGCCGGCCAGGCCGTACTGGGCCCACAATGCCGACATCAGCCGGCCGCCATCCGGGCCGACCAGAAGAAACTCGATCTCGTGCCCGATCGCGGCCTCGATGCCGGCTTCGGTGAGCGCGGCCTCGATCCGCTGCAGCGTGCCCCGGCTGCAGGTGGGCACCGGTGCGCCGTCCTGTTCGAAAAAACCGGCGGGCGCCCACGCCAGCCCGTCACCGACGATGCGCAGCGCGGACAGATCGATACGAAGGCGCTGGTCCCCCACCACGCCCACGTCAGAAGTGAAGGCGATTCCCGTCTGATCGATGGCAAACGCATGCCAGGACGGGCTGGCCCCCAGACCAGGATCCGCGAACGTGTTGGTGCGCCGGATCGGCACGGTCTTGGCCAACGTGAGCCCGGCGGGATTGACCACCGTGCCGATCACCGTGTCGACGCCCTCGGCCTCCAGCTGGGCAATCGCCGCGGCGGCAAGTGGTGTGCCGGTCATGGCAGCCATTCTCCAACCTCGAGTTGCCCCGGTGCGGCAAACGGCGTCACCCGCACCGATCAGTTCTGCCGGCCGACGAGTTCGGTGACGAATCGATCGAGGAAGCGCTCCGTCGGTGCTTTGCCCACCGGCCGGATGACGAACTTGGTCAAGCCGGCCTCGATGTAGGCGTCGAGTTGTCGGTGCAGCTGATCCCACCCGGCGGCGATCAGCTCGCCGGGGGCTCGGTCGGGCCGACGCGCGCGCACCGCCGCGATCAGCTCCGCGGGCAGTTCGCCGTCTGCGACCGCCAACGAGATGCCGAAGTGGTCGGGCTCGATGCTGCGACCGGCGCGCGCGGCGGCCCGCTCGATCGCTTCGCGCCCGGCCCGCGCCTCCGCCGGGGTGAGGAAGCTGCCCAGCCAGCCGTCGCCCAGCGCGCCGATGCGCCGAAACGCTGCGGGCGCCGAGCCGCCCACCCAGATGTCAAGCGGCGGCGACGGTCTCGGGGCAACGGCCACATCGGTGACGTTGAAATACCGGCCGGTGAACGTCGCCGACTGCTCGACCAGCGCCGCACGCAGCAGCCGCAGTGACTCGTTGAACACCGCCGCGCGCTCCCCGTCGGGGACCACGAACACCTCGCGTTCGGCCGGTATCGCCGAGCGCAGACCGAAGACGGGAAGGACACGCTTGGGTGCGACGGCCGCCAAGGACGCCAACTGCTTTGCCACCAGCACCGGGTGTCGCCCCGGAAGCACGGCCACCGACGTGCCCACCTTCAACCGGGTCGTCCGGGCGAGTGCGTAGGACATGCCGACCACCGGGTCGACCGCCGGGGAGTACACCAGTTCGGAAAACCACAGCGAATCCACACCGTTGGCCTCGAGGTGATCGACGATCGCGGCCAGTTGATCCGGCGCGGTATCCGCACCCAGGCCGACGCCAAAGCGAATCTTCACGGCCCTACCCTTCGTCATTGCGTACGTATCGCAACACGCCGGTGGCGCCGTTTGTGCCCGCGAATCTCAGGTGACTATGCGCGGCTGGGCAATGTCAGCTTGCAGGCCTGGCCGACGTCGAGAGTCCGGAGCATCCGCCCCATGCCCACCCAGAGGGCGCACGACAGCGCCAGGTCGGCGAGCAGCTCCTCGGAAAAGTGCTCGCTGCACCGCGTCCAGAAGTCCTCGTCCTCGCGCAGTTTGGTGTGCTCGGTGGCGAACCGGTGCGCGAATTCGGCCGCCAGGCGCTCCTGTTCGCTGTACCCGGGCCAGGTGCGCCACTCCGTGGCGTGGTCGTAAAGGTCTTCGTCGACACCGGCAGCGGGTCCGTCTTCGTCGCGGGTGTTGACGCACACGACACATTCGTTGTGGTGGGCGATCACGGTGCGAGCCAGCTCCCGGGTGCGCAAGGGCAACCGGTTCTTGGTGTAGACCGCCTGGCTGAAGTTGGCGATCGCGCGGCCGAGGTCAGGAGACTTCGTGGCCCAGCTGTGGACGTCGTCGTCAGCAAATGTTCCGATTCGGCTCATGGCGTGATGGTACGCCCGCGCCGTGACCCTGGCCGGGGATGTCGGCGGATTCGGATGGGGCGGCTAGCGAGCGGCCGCCGGGATCGCCATGGTCGGTTGCTCATCGGACCAATCACGTTGGGAAAGCACACGATCCGCGACGCGGTCCAGCGCGGTCTCCACCGCGCGGCGATCCGGGCGGCCCTCGAAGCTCGGTGATCGCGCGAGCTTGTCGACGAGCCAGGCCAACAACAGCGAGTGCACGTAGGCGACTTGTTGTGCCCCGGCCGGGGTCAGCCACAGCTGTTCGCCCTCGCGTCGCGCGTAACCGTCAGCCACCAGGCGCGCGAACGTCGGCTCTAAGACTTCGAACGGGATGCGCAGGTAGTCCGCCATGTCGGTCAACCGAGCCGTCCCATACATGCGCGCATACCGGTTGATGCGCAGCACTCCCCATAACCCGGCGACGTCGAGCCGGCAATCGGGCCGCATGGCGATGCTGCGCAGTCGCATGCCGGGAACGCCGCGCAACACACGCTCGATTGTGTTCTCCAACATCTGGTCCGGTGTCTCGGTAGTCGGCATGCAGAACGCGTCGCCGAGATCGACTGTGCTGTCGTGGAATTCCCGGAGCGGAACCTGCCGCAGGAACAACGCCAGCACAAACCCCACCAGCGCGACCGGAACCGCCCAGAGGAACACCTGGGTGAGCGACTCGGCGTAGGCGGCGACGATCGGGGCGGCCGCCTGGCGGGGCAGCCGGTGCAGCGCCGCCGGCGACGCGGCGGCCGCGGCCGGCGCGCGGCTGGCCACCATCGCCGGGCCGATCCGGCCGTGCAGAAAGTTCGTGAACAGCGAACCGAAGATGGCGGCTCCGAACGAGCTGCCGATCGTGCGGAAGAAGGTGACGCCGGAGGTCGCGACGCCGAGGTCGTCGAAGCTCGAGGTGTTCTGCACGATCAGAACGAGGGTCTGCATGCACATCCCGATCCCGGCGCCGAGGATGACGAGGAACAGCGACTGAACGAAGGCGGATGTCGACGGGTCCATCCGCGACATCAGAAAGAACGCCACCGCCATGACGGCCGTGCCGACGACGGGGAAGATTTTGTATTTGCCCGTGCGGCCGACGATGACACCACTGCCCATCGAGGTGGTCAGCATCCCGATCACCATCGGCAAGGTCCGCAGGCCCGACGTGGTGGCCGAGACACCGTCGACGAACTGCATGTACGTCGGCAGGAACGTCAGGGCGCCCAGCATCGCGAACCCGACCACGAAGGACAACCCACAACAGACGGTGAACACCGAATTTTGGAACAGCCGGATCGGCAGGATGGGCGCGGCGGCGCGGCTCTCCACCCAGGCGAAGATGCACAACGCGATCACCGAGCCGACGAACAGGCCGATGATCGTGGGCGATCCCCACGGATAGGTGGTACCGCCCCAGCTGGTGGCCAATGTCAGGCCGGCGGCGCCCAGGCCGACGAACAGGATCCCGGTGTAGTCGATGACCGGTTTGGTGCGGTCGGACAGCGCCGGGATGGCGGCGGCCGCCACGAAGAAGACCACGACCGAGATCGGCACGTTGATCCAGAACGCCCACCGCCACGTGAAGTGGTCGGTGAAGTAGCCGCCGAGCAAGGGACCGATCACGGTGGTGACGCCGAACACCGCTCCCATGGCCCCCTGGTAGCGGCCGCGGTCCCGCAGCGGGATCACCTCGCCGATCAGGGCCATGGCGGTCACCATCAGCCCGCCGCCGCCGATGCCCTGCAGCGCGCGCGAGGCGACCAGCATGCCCATCGAAGTCGAGAGCCCGCACAACACGGATCCGGCGACAAAGAACACGACGGCCGCCTGGAACACCCGCTTGCGGCCGAACAGGTCACCGAACTTGCCGACGAGGGCGGTGATGATGGTCGAGGCGAGCAGATAGCTGGTGACCACCCACGATTGATGGCCTGCGCCACCGAGATTGGCGACGATGGTCGGCAACGCGGTCGCCACGATCGTCTGGTCCAGCGCGGCCATCAGCATGCCGAGCAGGATCGCCACGAAGATGAAATTGCGTCGCTGCGGGTCGACCGCGACATTGCCGGGTTGCGGATTCGAAGCCTGGCCGGCCGGAGCCGCTGCTGGTGTCGTGCTCGTCATGCCTGCCTTCCCACGGCGTTCGATGGTAGTGAGTGCCCACGGTCAACCCGTGGCAACCAAAACCGCCGTAGGGCGGCGCGGATAAGGTCAGCTGGGTGGCCGCGCCACGCATTGCGCCGAGTACAACTCCACGCCCAGCTTGTCCATCAACTCGAGCTGCGTCTCGAGGTAGTCGATGTGCGTCTCCTCGTCGGCCACGATGGCCTCGAAGAGGTTCGCGGTCGTGGAGTCCTGCTTTTCCCGGCACACGATGATCGCCGGCTTGAGCCGCTCCATCACCTCGTACTCGATGGCCAGGTCGGCTTCGAACTGCTCGCGCAGCGTCTGGCCGATGCGCAACGAGAAGAGCCGCTGGTAGTTCGGCAATCCGTCGAGTAACAGAATGCGGTCGGTGATCGCCTCGGCGTGTCGCATCTCGTCGAAGGACTCGGCCCGAGTGTGCTCAGCTAACTCGGTGAAACCCCAGTTGTCCTGCATCTTGGAGTGCAGGAAGTATTGGTTGATCGCGGTGAGCTCGCTGGTCAACTGCTCGTTGAGCAGCCGCAGAACTTCCGGATCCCCTTGCATTGTCACTCCTATGGTGTGAGCGGCTGTCGTGTGTGCCGCGGCGGTGTGCGCTGGCCTGGGCGCGCAAAACTGGGCTGTAGCAGCACTTTGCCACGGCCGCTTGGAATCTTCCAGCAAGGTTTGGCTGCGCTCAGTGAGTCCAGGAGCCAAGTAAGTCGCCCCTTGGTTAGGTTAGACTGGGCTAACGAAATAAGGTTAGACTCCACTACGAAGCGATGACTCGAACGCCAGAGTCCGGGGCGAATCGCAGACGCGTGACCGAGGTTCGACGAAGGGGATCGACGTGCGGGAGGTGCGCTGATGTACGTGTGCCTCTGTGTTGGCGCAACCAACCAGACCGTGTGCGACGTCGTCGCGCAGGGGGCATCGACTTCCAAGGAGATTGCCGCCGCGTGTGGGGCCGGCGGTGATTGCGGCCGCTGCAGGCGCACGTTGCGCGCGATCCTCGCCACCCAGGCGAAGCTGGAAACGGCTCGGTCGATCTAGCGTTTGTTGAAGTCGGCCAGGGCCGCCGCGTTCGCCTGTGCGCCCATCAGTTCGGCGAAGTGGGCGTTTTCCCGGGCGGTGGCCGCCACGATCTCCGGGCGGACGGGTTCCATCATGGTGTGCTTGACCGCCATCAGGCTCGAAATCGGCCGTGAGGCAAGGACTTCCGCGTGCTGACGAGCCTGTGTCAACAGTTCGTCCGGTTCGCAGACCCGCCAGACCAGGCCCATCCGCAACGCCTCGTCGGCGCCGACCCATTCCGAGGACATCAACAGCCAGGCCGCGTTCTGCCGGCCCACCAGCTGGGGCAGTAGATACGACGACGCGGCTTCCGGCGCCACACCCAGGCTGGTGAACGGGCACTTCAGCCGGGCGGTCGACGACATGAACGCAAGATCGGCATAGCCGAGGATGGTGGCGCCGATTCCGACGCCCACGCCGTTCACCGCGCAGATCAGCGGCTTGGGAAACGCGCTGAGCGCATCGATCAGCCCGATGAAGCCGTGCTTGCCCGGGGTGAAGTCGGGGTCCGTGATGCGGGCCTGCATCTCGGCCAGGTCGGTGCCGGCGCTGAAGCCGCGTCCCGCGCCGGTCAGCAGCACGACCGCCACCTCGGGATCCTCGGCGGCGCCCAGCAGCGCCTCGGCGGTGGCGTCGTAGAGGGCTTCGTTGAACGCGTTGAGCGCCTCGGGCCGGTTCAGCGTCAGGGTCCGCACCCGTTTGTCGTCGTCGATCTGCAGCGTCACGCCAGCAGCCTAACGAGGCTAGCCGTTGCTATAGACCCGGGTTGGGGCGATCAGCACGACGGCGCGCCCCTCGGCGGCCATCACCCGGTCGTACTCGTCCCAGTTGTCGTGCGTGCCGCCCGCGGCGGTGAACACCTCGCGCAGCAGCAGTCGCAACTGATCGGCGTCGGCCAGCCAGGGCTGCGCATCGTCGGGGCCGACCAGCTCGGCGCGGCCCTCGACGGTCGCCCACTGCCATCCGTTGCGGAACGTCACGGCCAACTGCGGCCGGGCACGCAGGTTGGCCAGCTTGACCCTGCCGTAGGTGGTGAAGCCGAGGACTCGTTCGCCGTTCGAAGGGTGCTTCAGCAGGCCCACGTTGACCAGCGAGGCCTGCACGGTTCCGTCGGCACGGACCGTGGAGATCACCGCCAGTCCGCTTTCTCCCTTGGCCAGCGCCACTGCCTCGTCGAGTGTTGTCATGGGCGGTCCTCACTCCCGGAACGGTGTCTCGAACACGTAGCGGCTGGTCGGCACCGTGTCGATGTTCTCGTTGGCGCCGAAGGCGGTGGTGCTGGCGACCATCCGGCCCAGCCGGTCCTGTAGGTCGTTGTCATCGGCGGCTCCGAAGAACGCATGGAGGTCGGTGGTGGCCTCGATCGGGAACAACTCCTCGACGATGCCCGCGATTCCCGGGGCTTCCTCGGTCAGGGTCCGCACCACCCAATTCTGCGTGTAGCCGAACGTCGACTGCGTATCGATGGCTACCGAGGTGTGGTCGCGTTGCCAACGGTTCAGCCAGGTCGCCTGGTCCATGTCCGCGGGCCGGCGCAGCAGTGCGACGTTGGCCAAACCCGGTGTGCGAGAACCGGGTTCGACGGCGGGCGGACTCAACGGGACCGACTCGGTCACCAGGTAAGCGGCCAGCTGCTCACATTCCTGGGCGAGAAATTTCAACGCCGCCGTCGTCTGGTCGCCGTAGCACTGCTGGGTCCACATGCTCACCACCGCGGCCACTGGCGGATCCAGGGTCGTCAATGTCATCAGCGAGTGGCGCACGGTGCTGTCACGAACGTTCATCTGCAGCCCGGCGACGCCCAGTTGGAGCAGCGCGTCGGCGACGTGACCCCGTTGCCG
>DASTKA010000488.1:0-2851 GCA_035716165.1 Mycobacterium sp.
CGACACCAACGGCGCCGGTTCCCGAGGTGGAACTGATCAACCAGGTCGAAGAGATCGAGGGGGGCGAGTGGACGAGCTGCGGCTCCGCTCTCCCCGTCCTCGCCTCGTCGTCGGGCGCATCCACCTGTATCGCCGACGTCCAGCAAGGCCGGGCCGTTCTGATCGCCGACCCGACGATTCTGGAAAACGGCGGCCTAGTTGGGTGGTCGGCAATCGCCCTTTGAAGGGCGGCCGGTCTCGTTGACAGTCGGGGACATCAGGTTCGTCGAGTTGTGCCTGATGGCCGGCCGGCACGCCACACTGACCGTGGGCGCGTCGACATCAGTGTGGATCATGCGATCACTGCCGGCATCCGGCCGAGTCGGTCGAGGTTGAGCGCCGCCATCCGCAGCTTGACCCATGCGCCCGCCTTGGTCGTGCCGCGCCAGGGCAGCTTGGCGGCGCGGGCCTTGAGCTGTGCGATCTTGCGCTCGACACGGGCGCGTTCTCGGTAGCGGTCACGGAACCCCGGCGTCCATCGAGCCTGTCGCGCCGCGACGAGCAGCGCCTCACCTTCACCGATATCGACGGTGCGTCCCCCGGTCCGTTTCGTGCACCGCTGAAGTAATGGACACATCGCGCACGTCGCAGCGGCGAAACGCACTTGGGATCGCTTGGCGGTTGTGACCGGGATCGAGGCGACCTCACCGGCGGGGCAGGTGACGGTCATGGCATCGAGATCGATCGTGAAGTCGTCCTTGCGGAAATAGCCCTTCGGTGCCGAGGCCGGCTGGGCAGGGGCGACGAGCTCGATCCCTTCCCCCGCCAAGTCCTGACGTATGTCAACGCTGCCGTAGTGAGTGTCGCCCATGACCTCGGCGACCGCCACGGGATCAGCGTCGAGGAGCGCTCCCAACACGCCGCCGTCACTGACCGTCGCCTGGGTGGCCTCACCCGCCACGAACAGATCCGAGTCGACATCGACGCTCACGTGCAGCTTGTAACCGTCGTAGCGGTCCCGCCGGGAGCGGTGCCCGTGACGAGCCTGTGGATCGACAACCGAAATAGTGCGGTCTGGCGCCACGTTCTGGGCGATGCGCACCCCGCCTTCGCCGTCGTCTTCGATGTCCTGGGCCGACACCACCGCCAGCAACTCGACCTCGACACGCAACGCCTCGTCGTTCCAACCCGAACAAGCCTCGATCACCTGGAGTGCGTCGGCGAACAGCTCGTTGATCAGCGCTGCCCGTTCCACCGCCGACGCCCAACAGATCTCAGGCTTGCCGTCCTTGTCGTAATCGTTGCGCTGCAACAACCCTGTGCAGGTCGTGGCGGCCGACCGGTCGATCTCGCCGAGGCGATCCAAGCAGCGACGCACCGCCGAGCGGATCAAACTCACCGTGTCCTGGGTCAACACGCAATCGGCGATGCCGGTCGAGTCGACGACCCGGCGGTGGCCGATCACGCCCGCCGCCTTGGCCACCCGCAGCAGCCGCTCATGCAACCAGCCGTCGATTCCCGCCCGCACCAGACGCGCCCGGAACTCGACCAGGCACACATGCGGGATCCCCCGATGCTCGAGCGGCAAACCCAACGCCGCCTTCCACGACAGATCGAGGCGACTCCGTCGCTCGGCTTCACGATCCGACACGCCGTAGAACAGCTGAGCCAGTAACAACGCCGCCATCACCGAAGGCGGATGCGACGGCCGACCCCGACGCGAGACGTACAGCTGCTCGAAATCGGCATCGCAGAAGACCGAGCCGCGCGCGGTGCCAAGCGTGGCCAAGAACCCGTCTTCGTCGAGCAGATCGCCACACACCATCTCGATCTGCGACAACGAACCCTGCAACTCCGCCGACCCTCTCATGTCGACAAGTGAAGCTGGTCTGGCCCCAAATCGCGAGCATTTCACGAGCGTCTGACCAGGGACTTTCCGACCACCCAACTAGGCCCTCCTGTCTGACGGTTCGCCGGCGGGCGCTGTGCCGCACACCGCTCTGCCCGACTCCGCTCGGTTGAGTTACTTGGTGGTTATGCCGCACCGGGTGGGCGTAACCACCAAGAAGGTGTCGTTCTCCGAGACCTTCTTGGTGGTTATGCCTCACCTGTCGGGCATAACCACCAAGAAGGTGCGGGGGCTCAGCGGGCGGGAGGGCCGGCGGGGCCGAGCAGCCAGCTAGCGACCCGCTCCCGGTGCCACCGGGCGTCACCCCACGCATCAGCCAGCACCCACGCTCGCTTCATCCACAGATGCAGGTCGTGCTCCCACGTGTACCCGATCGCGCCGTGGATCTGCAGCGCCACCCGGGCCGCCCGCACGGCGGCCTCGGACGCATACGCCTTGGCCATCGACACGTCGCGCCGAACGACGACGCCGGCGGCGTCAGGATGCGCCACCGACCACGCCGCCCGGTAGACGACGGGCCGGGCGAAGTCGAGCTTGAGCAGGGCGTCCGCCAACAGGTGCTTGACGGCCTGGAAGCTACCGATGGGTTTGCCGAACTGCTCCCGCTGACGGGCGTACTCGGCCGTCATCTCGATCATGCGGTCGGCCACGCCGAGCAACTGGGCTGCGGTGCCCAACGCCCCCCGCTCGAACGCCGCGCCGACCTCGTCCCCACCAACGGCGAGCCGGGTTGCGGGCGCCGGCGTCCACTGGACGCTGAAGGTGGGCCGGCCGCGGTCGACGGTCGGCTGTGGCGTCAAAACGACCGCATCGGGCGAGACGAGATGCAGCTCGTCGCCGGCCTGGAGCAGCAACACATCAACCACATCCGCCCACGCCACGTAGGGCCCACCAACCTCCGGACCGACCGCGGCCATCGCCGGCGCGGCGCCGCCGACCTTCGGAACGACCCGCGCCGCAACC
>DASTKA010000489.1:0-9477 GCA_035716165.1 Mycobacterium sp.
CGCGGTATACCCGGTCCCGGACCCGATCGTCGGCGACCAGGTGATGGCGGCGTTGGTGCTGGAGCCGGGCGCCGAGTTCGAGGACGAGAAGTTCCGCGCATTCCTGGCCGGGCAACCCGACCTGGGACCCAAGCAGTGGCCGTCCTACGTGCGCATCAGCGCCGAACTCCCGCGGACGGTGACCTTCAAAGTGCTGAAGCGACAATTGGCCGCTCAGGGTCTCGTCTGCGGCGACCCGGTATGGAAGATCCGACGGTGACGGCCCGGCGACGGCATGGCCGCCGGATGCGGCGTCGTAGCAGTAAACTCTGCGCTTGATGAAAATCCGCGAAATGATCGCCGGCTCGATCGTGGTCGGGTCGCTGGGTGCCGCAGCGCTCGGGCTGGGCGCCGGTTTGGCCGCGGCCGAGCCACCCCCGCCGCCTCCGCTGCCTCCACCGCCGCCGCTAGTGTGGTCACCTCCGACGCCAGATCCCGAACCGTGGGAAGCCCCTCCCCCACCGGAGGAAGGGCTGCCGCTGCCGCCGCTCCCGCCGCCGGCAGGCTGATGATCGCTGTAGACGCCATGCTGGGTGCGCCGGTTGCCGGTGCCAGCGTCACTCGCGCCGAAAGCGAAACCAGCGCATGAGCGCACGGCCTCTGGAACTCGCGCTGGAAGGCAGCTTCGAGCAGCTTTCCGCCGCGGTGCCGGCGAACGTCGGCGTCGCGATCGCCCGCCCGGACCGGACGTTCTCGCTGGGCGGCTGGTGGTCGGGCGTGGCATGGTCGACGATCAAGGTGCCCCTGGCGATAGCGGCACTGCGTAACGATTGGCTGGGCGCCCGCGATTTGGTAGTGAGAGCCATCACCGAATCCGACAATCGCGCTTCCGAAGAGTTGTGGTCGCAATTGGGCGAGCCGATGGACGCGGCCCGGCGAGTGCAGGTCGTGGTGGCCGAAGGCGGCGACACCGCGACCACGGTGGAGTCACGACGACTTCGCCGTGGTTTCACCGCTTTCGGCCAAACCGAGTGGAGCCTGCAGCGTCAGGCGCGGTTCGCCGCGGAGCTGTCGAGTATTCCCGATGCCGCCGAAGTGATCGACCTGATGCAACGGCTGGTCAGCGGCGATCAGTGGGGTCTGGCCGCCAAAGGCATTGCCGCGAAAGGTGGTTGGGGGCCGGGCGTGCATGGCGGGTACCTGGTCCGCCAGTTCGGCATCGTTCCCACGCCATCCGGCCAGTGGGGCGTGGCGCTGGCCGCGGACGCGGATAATGGCGAGTTCGAAACGGGCGTCGATGCGGTCAACACGATGACCGACTGGCTGCTGAGCCGGCTGCCGAGCCTAGCCCGTTATTGACGGCACCACGGCGTCGATCAGGTGTGGCCCGGGTTCGGCGAGGGCGGCACGCAGGGCATCGGCCAATTCCTCGGCGGTGGTGACGCGCCGTGCGGGCACTCCCATGCCCTCGCTGATCTTCACGAAATCCATTCTGGGATCGGACAAATCGAGCAGCGAGAGCGCTTCGGGCCCGGGTGCCGACCCGACGCCGACGCGTTGCAGCTCGATCCGCAGGATGTCGTAGGCGCTGTTGTTGTACAGCACCGTGGTCACGTCGAGGTTTTCCCGGGCCTGGGTCCACAATCCCGAGATCGTGTACATCGCCGAGCCATCGGATTCCAAACACAGCACCGGACGATTCGGGGCGGCCACCGCGGCGCCGACCGCCGCCGGGATGCCGTAGCCGATGGCCCCGCCGGTCAGGGTCAGCCAGTCGTGGGCCGGCGCTCCCGCGGTCGCCGCCGCCAGCAGCACGCCCGAGGTGTTCGACTCGTCGACGACTATCGCCCCTTCGGGCAGCAGCGCCCCGATCACATCGGCGGCCGACGCGGACGTCAGCGCACCCGTCGGCAACTGGGGACGCGACGCGGCCGCCAGCGGCGCTTCGGTGCCCGGCGCCACCTCGTCGGCCAGCGCGATCAAAGCGTCTGCGGCACCGCTGTATTCGGCCAGTACGTGCACCTCGCAGCCGGCCGGTACCAGATCGCTGGGCATGCCGGGGTACGCGAAGAACGACACCGGTGACTTGGCGCCGGCCAGCACCAGGTGCTTGGCGCCGTCCAACTGGGCGGTGGCGGCTTCGGCGAAATAAGCGAGCCGGTCGACCGCGGGGACGCCGGCGCCGCGCTCCAGCCGGGCGGGGAAGGTTTCACACAGCACGCGGGCGCCCGTCGCCGCCGCGATGCGGGTGGCCGCCGCCAGCCCCGCACGGCGGGTGGCGTCGCCGCCCACCATGATCACCGTCGGCTCACCGGAGCGGAGCACCTCGAGCACCTCGGGCGCCAGCAGCGGATCGGCGCCCGTCGGCTCTGCCTGAAGATTGGAGAACAACTGGGCGCCGTCGCACCAGGACACGTCGGCGGGCAAGATCAGCGTCGAAATCTGCGAACCCCATCGGCTCGCCGCGATGCCCTCAACGGCGTCGGCCGAAACCTGAGAGGCGTCAGCGGTTCGCCGCACCCATCCCGAAACGCTGCCGGCCAACGCGTCGATGTCGGATTCCAGTGGGGCATCGTACTTTTTGTGATAGGTGGCGTGGTCGCCGACGACCACCACCATCGGCACCCGCGCGCGACGCGCGTTGTGGAGGTTGGCCAGACCGTTACCCAGTCCGGGACCCAAATGCAGCAACACCGCGGCCGGGCGATCGGCGATGCGGGCATAACCGTCGGCCGCTCCGGTCGCGACCCCCTCGAACAGCGCCAGCACGCCGCGCATCCGCGGGACGCTGTCCAGCGCCGCGACAAAGTGCATCTCCGACGTCCCGGGGTTGGCGAAACACACGTCGACGCCGCCGTCCACCAGGGTGTTGATCAGGGCCTGGGCACCGTTCACTTAACTGCCTCCAGTCTGAAAACTCGTTCGGCATTGCCGCGCAGGAAATCTCGGCGAGCCTCGTCGGACAGCCCGAGGCCGTCCAGTCCGGCCAGCGCATGCTCGTGGGTGATCATCGGATAATTGGTGCCGAACAACACCTTTCGTTGCCCGGTACCGGTTTTCATGAATCTGACGAGTTCTTCCGGCAACCGCTTGATCGTGTACGCCGAGGTGTCGATGTAGACGTTTTCGTGCTTACGGGCCACCGCGACCATCTCTTCGGTCCACGGGTAGCCGACATGGCCGCAGACGATCACCAGCTCCGGGAAATCGAGCGCCACCTGGTCGATGTAGGGAATCGGCCGGCCGGTCTCCGACGGGCGTAACGGGCCGGTATGACCGACCTGGGTGCAGAACGGCACCCCGGATTCCACGCACTGGGCGAACAACGGGTAGTACCGACGATCGGTGGGCGGGGCATCCCACAACCACGGCACCACCCGCAGGCCGATGAATCCTCCGTCGGTTATCCGGCGCCGCAACTCCCGGACGGCTTCCATCGGGCGATCCAGGTCGACCGCGACCAGCCCGGCGAGCCGGTTCGGATGGGCGGAAATCCATTGCGCCACCTCGTCATTGGAGACCAGGTCCTCTCTACCCGGACCGCGCCAGGCGCTGAGCACACCCAATTCGACGCCGGCCGCGTCCATCGACGCCAGGGTGGTCTCGATCGGAATCTCGGCGTCGGGGATCGTCCCGCCCGTCCACCGCCGCAGGGATGCCAGCATGTCGCTGCGCAGGAACCGCGCGGTCGGATGCTGCATCCAGACATCGATCGTCATGCGATTGGACTCTAGACCGGCCCCCGCGGCCCGCCGAGCTCAGATGGTCAGCGCCCCGCGGGCGCAGGCGTGCGTCTGCTGCGCGTACCCGCCGCCGAACAACACGACGTGCGCGAGTAGCGGGAAGAGCTGGTGCAGGCCGGTGCGGTCGCGCCAGCCGGCCTGAAGCGGTCGCACCCGCTGGTAGCCGTCGATGATGGCGTCGTAATGCGGGCAGCCGAACAGCGCGAGCATCGCCAGGTCGGTCTCGCGGTGGCCGGCGTGTGCGGCCGGGTCGATGAGCATCACACCGTCGGGCGTCCACATCACGTTCCCGCTCCACAGATCACCGTGCAGCCGGGCCGGCCGGTCGTCGTCATCGAAATCGCCCGCGCGGCAACGCGCCGCGACGGAGTCGACTGCGTCGCGGGTGGCGGCATCGAGCCGCGGGGCCGCGAGTTCGGCCATCGGGCCCAGCCGTTCCTCGGCGTAGAACTCGCCCCAACGGCGGTGCCGGCGCAGCGACAGCGGCAGGGGTTGTGACAGCGGTCCGAAAAAGCCCGGCCCGTCCCACCCGTCCGGCCCGGCCCCGAATGCCGGGGCGCTTGCGTCGTGCGTGGCGGCCAGCCGGCCGCCGAACGTGCGCGCGGCCTCAGGGGTCGGGCCCACCGATTCGAGGCGCCGCAGGGTCAGGCTCGTGTCACCGACGGAGACGACCCGCGCGCACGGAACACCGCCTTCGACAGCGGAAAGCCATTGCAGCCCCGCGGCTTCCCAGGCGAAGAAGCCGGCGGGTGCGCCCGCACGATGCTTGACGAAGTCGGTCACACCGCGCGGGCCAAGCGCTGCAAACGCATCACGCGGTGGCGTGGGCGGCGTGCACGTCGTCGGCCGGGCGGGCCTCGGTCTGCTCCTTGGCCCAGCGGTAGTCGGGCTTGCCCGCCGGCGACCGTTTCACCTCGTCGACCAGCCACAGGCTGCGCGGCACCTTGTAGCCGGCGATCTCGGAACGCACGAAGCTGTCCAGTTCCGAGAGCGCGGGCCGGGCGCCCGGCCGGGGCTGCACGACGGCGGCGACGTGCTGCCCGTAGCGGGGGTCGGGCACGCCGACCACCAGTGCATCGAAGACGTCGGGGTGGGCCTTGAGCGCGGCCTCGACCTCCTCGGGGTAGATCTTCTCGCCACCGCTGTTGATGGACACCGAGCCGCGGCCCAGCATCGTGACGGTGCCGTCCTCCTCGACCGTCGCGAAGTCGCCGGGGATGGCGTATCGCACGCCGTTGAAGGTCTTGAACGTCTCGGCGGTCTTCTTCTCGTCCTTGTAGTAGCCGACCGGGATGTTGCCCTTCTTCGCGATGAAGCCGCGCACACCGGAGCCGGGCTTGACCTCGTTGCCGTCCTCGTCGAGGACGACGGTGCGGTGGTCGATCGTCACGCGCGGGCCACCGGCGTGCGGCGCGTCCTTGGCGACGATGCTGGTGCCGCCGAACCCGGTCTCCGACGACCCGATCGAGTCGGTGATGATCCGGTTGGGCAACAGCTCCAGGAATTTCTCCTTGATGCTCGGCGAGAACAGCGCCGCGGTGGAGGCGAGCAGGAACAGCGAGGACAGGTCGTACTCGTTGCCTTCGTCCTGGTGCGCCAGCAGCGCGTCGAGCAGCGGTCGCGCCATCGCATCGCCGGTGAAGAACAGCAGGTTCACCTTATGGTCGTGGATCATGCGCCAGACCTCGTCGGCGTTGAATTCCGGTGCCAGCACGGTGGTTTGGCCCGAGAAGATCGACATCCAGGTGGCCGACTGGGTGGCACCGTGGATCATCGGCGGAATCGGGTGGCGGACCATGGGTGGGGTGGCCGCGGCGGCCTTGGCCAGGTCGTACTCATCTTTGACGAATTCGCCTGTGGCGAAATCGGTTCCGCCGAACAGCACCCGGTAGATGTCCTCGTGGCGCCACATCACGCCCTTCGGGAAGCCGGTGGTGCCGCCGGTGTACAGCAGGTAGATGTCGTCGCCGCTGCGCTCACCGAAGTCGCGCTCCGGTGAGCTCTGCGCGATCGCCGAGTAGAACTCGACTCCGCCGTAGCGGCCGAAATCGTTGTCGCTGCCGTCCTCGACGACCAGGATCGTCTTGACGTCGGGGGTCTCGGGCAACACGTTGGCCACCCGGTCGGAGTACTGGCGCTCGTGGACCAGCGCGACCATGTCGGAGTTCTCGAACAGGTAGCGCAGCTCGCCCTCGACATAGCGGTAGTTGATGTTCACCAGAATGGCGCCCGCCTTGACGATGCCGAGCATCGCGATGACGATCTCGATGCGATTGCGGCAGTACAGCCCCACCTTGTCGTCCTTTTTCACCCCCTGCTCGAGCAGATAGTGGGCCAGGCGGTTGGCCTTCTCCTCCAGCTGGGCATAGGTCAACTTCTCGTCGCCGCAGATCAGGGCGACACGGTCGGGCACGGCGTCGATGGCGTGCTCTGCGAGATCGGCAATATTCAGGGCCACGGCCACCAAATTAGAACGTGTTACATTTCGAGGCAAGCTCGTGCCGATTGTCGAGGGAAGGGCGGTAGCCGTGACCGTGGAGAATGCCGGAACCCCAGCAAACACAGAAAACGGGGAGACCGGACCCGACGCGCTGGTGGAACAGCGTGGTCACACCCTCATCGTGACCATGAACCGGCCACACCGCCGCAACGCTCTGAGCACGGAAATGATGGAAATCATGGTCCAGGCCTGGGACCGCGTGGATAACGACGACGACATCCGCGTGTGCATCCTGACCGGGGCCGGTGGCTACTTCTGCGCCGGTATGGACCTCAAGACGGCAACCCAGAAGCCGCCCGGCGATTCTTTCAAGGACGGCAGCTACGACCCGTCGCGGATCGACGCTCTGCTCAAGGGCCGCCGGCTCAAGAAGCCGCTGATCGCCGCCGTCGAGGGCCCGGCGATCGCCGGGGGCACCGAGATCCTGCAGGGCACCGACATCCGGGTCGCCGGTCAGAGCGCCAAATTCGGCATCTCCGAGGCCAAGTGGAGCCTGTACCCGATGGGCGGGTCCGCCGTCCGGCTGGTCCGCCAGATCCCCTACACCGTGGCCTGTGACCTGCTGCTGACCGGACGGCACATCACCGCCGCCGAAGCCAAGGAGATGGGCCTGATCGGCCACGTCGTCCCCGACGGGCAGGCGCTGACCAAGGCGCTCGAGATCGCCGAGGTGATCGAGAACAACGGCCCCCTGGCAGTGCAAGCGATCCTGAAGACGATTCGCGAGACCGAGGGCATGCACGAGGAAGAGGCCTTCAAGCCCGACACCGCCAACGGAATACCGGTGTTCCTGTCCGAGGACTCCAAGGAAGGCCCCCGCGCGTTCGCCGAGAAGCGCAAGCCCAACTTCAAAAACCGCTAGGCCGGCGGCGGGGCGCCCCGCCCCTTCGCCGAACGTGCACTCAGCGCGAATTTCGGCGCAAATTCTCGCAGTGAGTGCACGTTCGGCAAGGTGTCGGAGACTCGCGGCACACTCCCCCCATGGAGGAGCCGTTCATCGGTAGCGAGGCCGTCGCCTCCGGCGTGGTAACGCCCTACGCATTGCGCAGCCGGTTCGCCGCGCTGCATCCCGACGTGTACGTCGCCGCCGGCGTTCAGCTCACCCCAAGCGTGCGCGCACACGCGGCTTGGCTGTGGTCCCGGCGGCGTGGCGTCGTCGCGGGCCGGTCCGCGTCAGCGTTGCACGGCGCGAAATGGATCGATGACCGCGCACCCGCCGAGCTGCTCTACATCTATCGCCGTCCGCCCAAGGGCGTTCACACCTGGTCGGATCGGCTCGCTGAGGACGAGATACAAACGATCGCCGGCATACCGGCGACGACGCCTGCACGAACAGCTCTCGACATCGCTTGCCGCTACCCCCTCGACAAGGCCGTCGCCGCCATCGACGCGCTCGCGCGCGCAACGGATCTCAAGATAAGCGACGTCGAACTCTTAGCCGAGCGTTACCGCGGTCGGCGCGGCATCGCGCGTGCGCGCATTGCACTGCGACTCGTCGATGCCGGTGCCGAGTCTCCGCGCGAAACATGGCTGCGTCTTCTCCTTGTGCGCGCGGGGTTCCCGACGCCACAAACCCAGATCCCGGTGTATGGCGGCTATGGGGAGCTTGTCGCCGTGCTCGATATGGGCTGGGAAGACATCAAACTGGCCGTCGAGTACGACGGTGATCATCACCGCTCCGACCGGCAACAGTTCAACAGGGACATTCGACGTGCGGAGGCGATCGCGGAGCTGGGTTGGACCAACGTTCGGATCACCACGTTGGACACGGCAGGTGGCGTCATCGCTCGGGTGTCAGCGGCTTGGCAACGCCGAACGTGCACTCAGCGCGATGATTTGGCCAAAACTTCGCAGTGAGTGCACGCTCGGCTCAGCGAATCAGCTCAGCAGCGGCGCGCTCGGGGTGAACACCACCGGCATCGCTTCCAGGCCGCTGACGAAGTTCGCGGGTCGCAGCGGCAGCGTCGAGTCGTCATCGGCCAGCCGCAGATCCGGCAGCCGCTTGAGCACCCGCTCGGTCATCATCGACAACTCCAGCCGGGCCAGCTGATTCCCCAGGCAGAAGTGAGTGCCGAAGCCGAAAGCCATGTGGCTGTTGGGGTTCCGGCGGATGTCGAAGTTGTCCGGGTCGTCGAACACCGACTCGTCGAAGTTGCCCGACTCGAACAGCAGCATGATCTTCTCGCCCTCACGCAACGCGGTGCCGTGAAAGTCGGTGTCGGCAGTCAGGATCCGGCACATGTTCTTCACCGGCGACGTCCAGCGCAGCATCTCCTCGATGGCCCCGGGAAGCAACGACGGGTCGCGCGCCATGGCATCCCACTGGTCGCGGTGACGCAGCACCTGTTCTGTCCCCCCACTCAACGTGTGCCTCGTGGTCTCGTCACCGCCGATGAGGATGAGCAGTGTCTCCATGACGATCTCGTCGTCGGACATCTTCTGACCCTCCACCTCGGCGTTCACCAGGATGGAGAACAGGTCGTCGTTGGGCTCGGCCCGACGCTTGGTGATGATGTCAGTGGTGAATTCGGTGTACGCGGCGAATGCGGCCATCACCGCCTGGGCTGTGTCCGACTCGGGGTCGATGTGCGAGCTCAGCCCGCACACCAGGTCGTCGGACCACTTCAACAGCATGCCGCGCTCCTGGGGCAGTACGCCCAGCATGTCCCCGATCACGGCCATCGGCAGTGGGGCGGCGATGTCGCGGACGAAGTCACACTCGCCACGCTCACACACCGCGTCGATCAGGGCGTCGCACAGCCTGCCGATCGAAGGCTCCTTCTCCTTCACCCGCTTGCGGGTGAAGCCGGCGTTGACCAGCTTGCGCCGCAACAGATGCGCGGGATCGTCCATGTCGATCATGTACGGCATGCCGGGCTGGTCGGGACGGATGCCGCCCGTGCTGGAGAACAACTCCGGATTGCGCTCGGCGTCGAGGATGGCCTGATAGGTCGTCGCACCGGCCAGTCCATTGCGATCGCGAAACACCGGCTGGTTGGCGCGCATCCAGCGATACGCCTCCCGCGAGGTACGACGGTCGGCGTAGAAATTGCCGTCGGTCAGGTCGATGTTCGAGATGGCTTCCGGGATGGTCCCCGATCCGATAGTCATGAAATCTCCTGTGCGTCGCCGAATGTCATTTGTACGTGGTCAGTGGAGCTGGACAGCATCGCGCGCTTCGGAAGGCCCAGCGACGCCAGTTCTTTCGCATAGGGGTGATCGCCCAGCCGGACCCGGACTCCGCCGATTCGATTG
>DASTKA010000490.1:0-4023 GCA_035716165.1 Mycobacterium sp.
GACCGCGGAGTCATTGGCCGCGCGCGGCGAGCGCGCGGTGCCGGTCGAGCAGGTGGTGCGGGATCTGCGAATAAACCGCATCTTCGAAGGATCCAGCGAGATCATGAGGCTCCTCATCGCCCGCGAGGCGGTCGATGCCCACCTGAGTGCGGCCGGTGACCTCGCCAAGGCCGACGCGGGTCTGAAGCAGAAGGCCGCCGCAGCGGTCGGCGCGAGCGGGTTCTACGGGAAGTGGTTGCCACAGTTGGTCTTTGGCGAAGGGCAGCGACCGAAGGCGTACAGCGAATTCGGCCCCTTGGCCACACACCTCCGGTTTGTCGAACGCTCCACCCGCAAGCTGGCGCGCAACACCTTCTACGGGATGGCGAGGTGGCAGGCCAAGCTGGAACAGCGGCAGGGATTCCTCGGGCGCATCGTCGATATCGGTGCCGAGCTGTTCGCGATGTCCGCGGTGTGCGTGCGCGCCGAGGGCCAGCGGGTCGCCGACGCGACTGTCGGTCAACAGGCTTACGAGCTGGCCGAAACATTCTGCCGGCAAGCGACCCTTCGCGTTGAGGCCCTCTTCCACGCGCTGTGGACCAACACCGACACCAGCGACGTTCAGCTGACCCACGATGTCCTGGAAGGCCGTTACACCTGGCTCGAAGACGGGATCATCGACCAGTCAGAGGGCACCGGGCCGTGGATCTCGCACTGGGAACCAGGGGCGTCGACCGAGACCAACCTGGCTCGGCGGTTTCTGACGGTGGCTGCGCCGACGGAGGCTAATCTCTAGCGGGGAGGTTTGTCGCCATGGCCACCTACGTTGCCGGGGCGGGTGAATTCACCCGTGACACCAACTACATCACCACGCGCATCACCGCCGACGGGCGCGACGGCTACCCGGTCGAGCCCGGCCGGTATCGGCTCGTCGTCGCGCGCGCGTGCCCGTGGGCGAACCGCGCGATCATCGTGCGCCGCTTGTTGGGCCTGGAAAGTGTTCTCTCCATTGGTTTCTGCGGCCCCACCCACGACGAGCGCAGTTGGACATTCGATCTCGATCCGGGTGGCGTCGACCCGGTTTTGAAGATTCCGCGGTTGCAGGACGCCTACTTCAAGCGGTTCCCCGACTACCCCAAAGGCATCACGGTCCCGGCGATCGTCGACGTCGGGACGGGGGCCGTCGTCACCAACGACTTCGCGCAGATGACTTTGGATTTCTCGACGGAGTGGTCGGCATACCACCGCGAGGGAGCGCCCGATCTGTATCCCGAGCACCTGCGTGCCGAAATCGACGAGGTGAGCAAGCGGGTCTACACCGAAATCAACAACGGTGTCTATCGGTGCGGGTTCGCCGGCTCGCAGGAGGCCTACGAAGCGGCATACGACCGGTTGTTCTCCGCGCTGGATTGGGTGAGCGAGCGCCTGGCCAACCAGCGATTCCTGGTGGGCGACACCATCACCGAGGCCGACGTGCGGCTGTTCACCACCCTGGCCCGCTTCGACCCGGTCTATCACGGACACTTCAAATGCAATCGCAGCAAACTGAGTGAAATGCCGGTGTTGTGGGCCTACGCGCGCGACCTGTTCCAGACACCGGGCTTCGGTGACACGGTCGACTTCGTCCAGATCAAGCAGCACTACTACATCGTGCACGCCGACATCAATCCGACCCGGATCGTGCCCAAAGGTCCGGACCTGACCGGTTGGTTATCGCCGCATGGGCGAGAAAGCTTGGGCGGCAATCCCTTCGGGGAAGGAACGCCGCCCGGGCCGCCGGTGGAAGGCGAGCGAGTGCCGGCCGGCCACGGGGCCTAGTTCTCGGCGGCGAACCGTTAAAAGGTCAGCCGCACAGACCATTCCGCGTGCGGGACGTCCTGAAGCTCCCCGGCGGGATCCACCGCCAACGTCAGTAATTGCACGACGATTCCGGCCAAACGCCCGCGGTGCGGGTCGACCGACGGGATCGTCACGGCGAACCGGGTGCCGGGCCGGAAGGTGGTGCTGGTGGTGTTGGCGGGGTCGTCGTAAACCTGCAGCAGGCGCCAGGGTGCGCGGTAAATGGCATCGGGCACCGACAGCTGAATCGGGTAGCGCTCGCTGACCTTGAGCTCGCCCTGGGTCTGCGGTGACTGGCAGTCTTCGAGGTTGATCACGTTGCAGTACAGGTAAGGCCCCACCCGCGTCAGGTGGCCGTGGGAATAGGCACTGATCTCGGGGTGCTGCGGGCCCGACCGGCCCACCACCAACCACGTCCCGACGCCGGCGCCGATACACAGCACACCCACCAGGCAGGCGAGCAGCACGGCCACACCCCGCTTGCTTTTTGGCTTCACTCGGCGACCACCGCCGGGGCGCCGACGCCGCGGCGCATGCCCTCCTGCTCGACCATGATTGGCCTATTTCCTCCCAGGCCGGGGATCAGTGAGTTGCCGCGGAAGCTGACCAGGGTCTGCGCCAGGCCCAGAATGAGCAGCGCAGTGACCGCGGTGAAGCCGACCCACAGTTCGGTGTACACCAACACGCCCAGCGCTCCGCCGAGGACCCAGGCCAACTGCAGCGTCGACTCCGAGCGCCCGAACCCCGACGCGCGGGACTCCTCCGGCAGGTCGTTCTGCAGCGACGCGTCCAGGGACGCCTTGGCGATGGCGCTGGCGCCCGACGTGACCAGGGTGGCGATCACCGCGACCATCAGGTTGCCGGCCACCGCGGCGGCCAGCGCGACGACGCACACCGCGACCGTGCAGCGCACCACCAGCGCGGCGGGTCTGCCCAACTTCAGCCGCGCACTGGTGAAGTTGCCGACGAAATTGCCGATTCCGGCCGCGGCGCCGATGACTCCGAGCATGGCGATCTGGGCCCAGCCGTTGGCCTGATGGGCCTTGGCGACAAACGCCGGATACAGGAACAGGAACCCCACCATGACCTTGATGGTGCAATTGCCCCACAGCGAGGTGATGATGTTGCGGCCCAACGGCTGTCGGAGCGCCCCGCTTACCTCCTTGTGCCAGCTGCGCCGCAGCGGTTCGCTGTTCTGGCGGTAGCTCAGGGTGGCGGGAACCTCACCGGCGGTCACCTCCACCCAGCGCGGTATCCGCATGGACAACATGGCGCCGGCGATCGTCACCGCCATCACCACGAACAACGCCCCGGGCAACTTGAACAGGTCGGTGCAGACGAACTCGACACCACCCGCGATCGCACCGCCGACGATGGTGCCGCCCAGCAGACCGAATGTGGTCAGCCGGGCGTTGACCCGTACCAGGTCAATGGTCGGCGGCATCACCCTCGGCGTCACCGCGCTGCGCAGCACGCTGAACGACTTCGAGAACACCATCATCGCGAGCGCACACGGATAGAGCACCCACGACGGGTAGCTGCCGGTGGCGCCGTCGTAGTTCATGACCAGCAGCACCGCCAATGCGGTGCGCAGGGCGAACGACGCGGCCAGCGCGACGCGGCGGCCGTGCTGCAGCCGGTCCAGCGCCGGGCCGATGAGCGGTGCGATCACCGCGAATGGCGCGATGGTGATCAGCAGGTACAGCGCGACCCGGCCCTTGCTCTCGCCGGTGGCCGCGGCGAAGAACAACGTGTTGGCCAGGGCGACGCCCATCGCGGCGTCCACCGCGAAGTTGGCCACCACGGGCCACGTCAGCGCCGTCAGGCCGGACTTGTCGGCGCCGTCGGCCGTCGCGGCGCGCTGCACCATCCAGTACATCCGCGAACCCATTTCCCGGCTGCGCAGCGCCGCGGCGCGGGTGACGGTGATCCGCTCGCCGGCGGCCGGACCACGAGACGCCGCGCCGCCGGTGCGATCCGGCTGGGGTTGCTGCCCCAGCGGCGGCAGGTAACGGTTTGCGCTCGGCATCGGTGACGGGCGGCGGGTGCGCCGATCGGAGCCGTCGTCGGCGGGGTAATTGGCCGCGCCCGGATGTTGGGAGGTACGGCCGTTGCGGGGCCGGCGGCCCGGCTGAGAGCCCACCCGGCCGGGATCGTTTTGCCGCCGTCCAGACACGTCCCGATTCTCCCCTATGCCGACTCCAA
>DASTKA010000491.1:0-8477 GCA_035716165.1 Mycobacterium sp.
GGGTCCGGCGCTGCTGCTGGGGGCGCGGGGCGGCCGGCTCGACGTGCGCCAGGCCCGCACGGTGGTGCATCAGACCGTCGCCGCGGTGGACGGCGCGCCGGACATGGGCCCGCACGGCCTGCGGCACAGCGCGGCCACCCACTTACTCGAAGGCGGCGCTGACCTGCGCGTTGTTCAGGAGCTGCTCGGCCATTCGAGCCTGGCGACGACCCAGCTGTACACCCACGTCGCGGTGTCCCGGTTGCGCGCCGTGCACGATCAGGCCCATCCCAGGGCCTGACACTTCAGCGCTTCAGCGGTTTGAGGCGAATCGGCGTGGACCTCAGCAGGCCCAGCGGATCGACGTAGCGGGCGCCCGACGCCGGTCCCCACATCGCGCCCCAGTGCAGGCACGCGGTGGCCGGGCACCCGGCGTGCCCGGCCACCAGCTCGCCGATCACCGTTGCGGCCGTCACCGGCTGGCCCACTCGCACGCTCGCTTGGACCGGCTCGTAGCTGGTGTGCAACCCACCCGGGTGGGCCAGCGACACCACCGGCCGTCCGGCCAGCAGCCCGGCGAACACCACCGTCGCGCCGCCCGGGGCATACACCGGCTGACCCGCAGCACCGGCCAGGTCCACGCCCCGGTGTCCGGGATGCCAGTCTTGGGCCGGGGCGTCGAATCCCCGGGTGACGGCCGGCGGCGGGCGCAGCGGCCATTCCAGTCGATCGTCGTCGGCAGCCGCCGGCACCGCGCTGACCAGGCCCGCGCAGAACAGCAGCGCTCTGAACCGCATCCAGGCAGTCCAGCGCGGCCCGGCGGCCCCGGCCACCCGGGTCACCCCGGTCTTGTGGACGAGCGTCAGGGTTGGGGAAGCGTGGCAAAACCAGCTGCTGAGTCGGTGTAAACTGCTGGTCGCAGCTCGTTCGCGGGCTGACTTCGCGCGTCTGCATCGCGTCTCTGGTTTCACGAGGAGTTCGCACCGCATGCCGGGCGGTCCCTTAACAGGGTCCGGCATCGCAGCAGCCGCCAGGGCCCGGCCTCACCCGATGCCAGGCGACAACCGACACAAGTAAGGCACAACATGGCCGTCGTAACCATGAAGCAGCTGCTCGACAGCGGCACCCACTTCGGGCACCAGACCCGTCGCTGGAATCCCAAGATGAAGCGGTTCATCTTCACCGACCGCAACGGCATCTACATCATCGACCTGCAGCAGACGCTGACCTTCATCGACCAGGCGTACGAATTCGTCAAAGAGACCGTCGCCCACGGCGGCAGCGTGCTGTTCGTCGGCACCAAGAAGCAGGCGCAGGAGTCCGTCGCCGCCGAGGCGACCCGCGTCGGCATGCCGTACGTGAATCAGCGCTGGCTGGGTGGCATGTTGACCAACTTCTCCACCGTGCACAAGCGGCTGCAGCGCCTCAAGGAGCTCGAGGCGATGGAGCAGACCGGTGGCTTCGAGGGCCGCACCAAGAAGGAAATCTTGATGCTGACCCGCGAGAAGAACAAGCTGGACCGCAGCCTCGGCGGTATCCGCGACATGGCCAAGGTTCCGTCGGCCATCTGGGTCGTCGACACCAACAAGGAGCACATCGCCGTCGGCGAGGCCCGCAAGCTCGGCATCCCGGTCATCGCGATCCTGGACACCAACTGCGACCCCGACGAGGTCGACTACCCGATCCCGGGCAACGACGACGCAATTCGCTCGGCCGCGTTGCTGACCAAGGTCATCGCGTCCGCGGTCGCCGAGGGCCTGCAGGCCCGCGCCGGAGTCGGCCGCGGCGACGGCAAGCCCGAGGCCGAGGCCGCGGAGCCGCTCGCCGAATGGGAGCAGGAGCTGCTGGCCTCCGCTACCGCCACCGCCCCCACCGACGCCGCTGCGGGCACCCCCGAACCAACCACTGAATCCTCATAGGAAGGCTGATCATTGGCGAATTTCACCGCTGCCGATGTCAAGCGGCTTCGTGAACTCACCGGTGCCGGCATGCTCGATTGCAAGAACGCGCTGGCCGAAAACGACGGCGATTTCGACAAGGCCGTCGAGGCGCTGCGGATCAAGGGTGCCAAAGACGTCGGCAAGCGTGCCGAGCGCGCGACGGCCGAAGGTCTGGTCGCGGCTCAGGGCGGCGCGCTGATCGAGCTGAACAGTGAGACCGACTTCGTCGCCAAGAACGCGGAGTTCCAGGCGCTGGCCGACCAGATCGTGGCCGCGGCCGTGTCCTCGAAGGCCAAGGACGTCGACGAGCTCAAGGTCGCCAGTGTCGGTGACAAAACCGTCGAGCAGGCCATCGCGGAGCTGTCGGCCAAGATCGGCGAGAAGCTCGAGTTGCGCCGCGTCGCGAACTTCGACGGCACCGTCGAGACCTACCTGCACCGGCGTGCGGCCGACCTGCCCCCCGCGGTCGGTGTCCTGGTCGAATACCAAGGTTCGGACACCGAGGCCGCGCACGCAGTCGCTCTGCAGATCGCGGCGCTCAAGGCGCGCTACCTGTCCCGCGACGGTGTCCCCGAGGACGTGGTGGCCAGCGAGCGCCGCATCGCCGAGGAAACCGCCAAGGCCGAGGGCAAGCCGGAACAGGCGCTGCCCAAGATCGTCGAGGGCCGGCTGAACGGCTTCTTCAAGGACGCGGTGCTGCTCGAGCAGCCGTCGGTGTCCGACAGCAAGAAGACCGTCAAGGCGCTGCTCGATGCCGCCGGTGTCACGGTGACGCGGTTCGTTCGCTTCGAGGTGGGCCAGGCCTGACCTAGGCCTGGACCGTCCGCAGCGACACTGCGCCGGACGCGGACAAGCAGGGAAACCTCCCGGTGACAAGGGCGCAAGGCTAGCGTCACTGTCATGCGACACGTGCACGCTTTCGGCGACGATGCCCTTGGCGATCTGGACGCGGTCGGCCTGGCCGACGCCCTTCGATCCGGCCGGGTCGGCAGGGCCGAGGTCGTCGAGGCCGCGATCGCCCGCACCGAAGCCGTCGATCCGCTGCTGAACGGGTTGGCGTACGCGGCTTTTGAGGAAGCACGCGCCGCCGCGGCGGGCCCGGTAACGGGCTATTTCGGCGGCGTCCCGACGTTCGTCAAGGACAACGTCGACGTCGCCGGGCAGCCGTCGATGCACGGCACCGATGCGTGGACGCGCCGGAATGCCGCCGCCGACAGCGTATTTGCCCAGCTGTACTTCGCCACCGGGCTGACCTCGCTGGGCAAGACGCAGTTGTCCGAATTCGGATTCAGCGCGTCGGCCGAACACCCGCGGTTGGGCCCGGTCCGCAATCCGTGGGACACGGACTACACCGCCGGCGCGTCGTCGTCGGGATCGGGTGCGTTCGTCGCCGCCGGTGTGGTGCCCATTGCGCACGCCAACGACGGCGGCGGCTCGATCCGGATTCCGGCGGCTTGCAACGGATTGGTCGGGCTCAAACCGTCGCGCGGACGGTTGCCCCTGGACGCGACGCTGCGCCGGATGCCGATCGGTGTCGTCGTCAACGGCGTCGTGACGCGCTCGGTCCGCGACACTGCGGCCTTCTACCGCGAGGCCGAGCGGATCTGGCGCAACCCCAAGCTGGCACCGATCGGGGACGTCACCGCGCCCGGCCGGCAGCGGTTGCGCATCGCGGTGCTCACCCGCTCGGTGCAGCGCGAGTGCAGTCCCCAGGTCCGGGAGCTGACGCTGAAGTCCGCGGCCCTGCTCGAGGAGCTGGGCCACCGCGTGGAACACGTCGAAGTGCCCCCGGTCGCCGCCAGTTTCGTCGACGACTTCGTCATGTATTGGGGATTTTTGGCGCTTGCTCAAGTAAGCGGCGGTCGCCGCATGTTCGGCGAGACGTTCGACCGCAGCAAGCTGGACAGCCTGACGCTGGGGCTTCTTCGGCATACCAGCCGCAACCTGCATCGCCTTCCGTTGGCGATCGTGCGGCTGCGCCGGGCCCGCAGACGCACCGCGCAGTTCTCCCGCATCTACGATGCGGTGCTCACGCCGACCCTTGCCGACGAGACTCCGCGCATCGGATTCCTGGCGCCGACCGATTACCAGCAGGTGATCAGCCGGCTCATCGACTGGGTCTCGTTCACGCCGTTGCACAACGTCACCGGTGAACCCGCGATCTCGCTGCCCTTGGCCCAGTCCGCCGACGGCGTGCCGGTGGGCATGATGCTGTCGGCCGACATGGGGCAGGAAGCGCTGCTCCTCGAATTGGCCTACGAGCTCGAAGAGGCGCAGCCGTGGGCGCGCATCCACGCGTGATCAGCGCTTCCGGTCGCCGCTAGTCGGAGCCGAGTTTCTCGAGCATCCTTTTGAATTCGCGCTGCTGCGTTTCGGTGAGCTTGCCCAAGATGCGTGCGTCGGCGCCGCGGACCGCGGCTTCGGCGCGCTTGAGCAGCGTACGGCCCTGGCCGGTGAGGTTGGCCGGGAGCGCGCGTCCCGAGGACACCGACGACGGGCGCGCCACCGCCCCGACTTCTTCCAGCTTGCGCAGCACCGTGTTCATCGCCTGCGGGGTCACGTTGGTGTGGCGAGACAGCTCGGCGCTCGACATGCCCGGGAACGTCGAAAGAATGCGCAGGCAAACGAATTCGGGCAGCGTCAGGCCAAGCGGACCCAAGGCGGTGGCAACCTCGGGTCGCAGCACCGCGCCAACCCGATAAAGCAGGTAACCCAGCGGTGCGTCGTCGGCCTGATTCATGTCAACGATATTGACATACTTCCGCCGGGCCGTTGCGCACATCGTGCAGACCGCGATTGTCCGCGGCGCAACGGGGTAACCGTTGGGCTACCCGAGACGCCTATGGCCACACGAGGAGGTTGGATGCCCAAGACGACGAAGGGCGGCGCGGCCAAGAAGAGCGAATTGCCCAGCACGTTGCAGCGTTCCAGCGCCAAGGCCCAACGCACGTTCGCGAAAACCCATGACGCGGCCGCCGAGGAGTACGGGAGTGAGGAGCGCGCCCACCGGGTGGCGTACGCCGCCGTCAAGCACAGTTTCGAAAAGGTCGGCGATCACTGGGAGCCCAAGGATGAGAAGGGCCCATCCGACCAGCGGGCCGAAAGCGGCGGCCCACGGCCCACCGGGGAATCGGCCGAGGGCGTCGATGCGAACGCCAGCAAGAAGCACCTGCTGGACCTGGCGCGCCGGCTCGACATCGCGGGCCGGTCCACCATGAACAAGTCGGAGCTGGTCGACGCGATCAAGAAGCACAACCGCCGGGTCCGCGGTCGCTGAGCGCACGACGCTCCGGCGGGCCGAGGATCCCAGCGGTGTAAAGATTTCGGCTAGAGAATCGGTCGGCCGCCCGTCACGGCCACCCGCGCCCCGGAGATGTAACTCGCGTCATCGGATGCCAACAGCACGTAAACCGGCGCGAGTTCGGCCGGCTGGCCGGCGCGGCCCAGCGGTACGTTGTCCCCGAAGGATTCCACGCTGTCCGGCGGCATGGTCGACGGGATCAATGGTGTCCATATCGGTCCCGGCGCCACACTGTTGACTCGAATTCCCTTGTCGCCCAACAACTGGGCTAGGCTCGCCGAGAAATTCGCGATGGCCGCCTTCGTCGCCGCATAGGGCGCCAGGGTGGGATTGGGGCTATCGGAATTGACCGACGAGCTGCCGATGATCGACGAGCCCGGTCTCATGTGCGGCACCGCCGCCTTCGCGAGGTAGAAATACGCACCGATGTTGAGCCGAAAGGTGTACTCCCACTCCTCGTCGCTTATTTCGTCGAGGCTCTTGTGCATCATCTGGAAGGCGGCGTTGTTGACCAGGATGTCGACGCCGCCCAATTCCTGCACCGCCCGGTCCACGACGGCGCGGCAGTGCGCGGCGTCGGAGAGGTCGCCGGAGACCAGCACGCATGTGCGGCCGGCGTTGGTCACGTAGCGGGCGACGTCACGCGCGTCGTCGTCCTCATTGAGGTAGGCGATCAGGACATCAGCGCCCTCGCGCGCGAAGGCGATCGCGACAGCGCGCCCGATGCCGCTATCGCCGCCGGTGATGATCGCCTTTTTGCCCAGCAGTTTTCCGGAGCCCTGGTAACTGTTTTCACCACAGTCGGGAATCGGGTCCATCTGCGCCTGGATGCCGGGAACGGATTGTTGTTGCGCCGCAAAGCCCATGTGATTTCCTTTGCCGATTCAAAGTTGGTTGCATGCCCGACGATTCGGACAAGCACAAGTAGGTCGTTAGCTTTAACCGTGTGCCGCTTTATGATTCGCGCTGCACCGGGCCGGCCGTCGGAACGTCCGGGTCGTCGTCGGCGGGAGGCTCCGGATCGCGCCATTCCTCGCTGCGACTGGATCGATTGCCGCGCAGCGTTCCTTCCAATTCCTCCTTGAGCGCATCGTCCTCGCGCGAGCCGTGCTTGGAGTTTCCGCGTTCCATCTGATCTCCCCTTCGCGGCTGGACCGGCTTGCCCGCACCGGCACCTGGAATTTGCCAAGCGATGGCCGTGCGGGCCTCAGCGCACGGTTACCCGGCAACCCGGCGCCTAATCGCGGGCCCAGTGTGAGTAGTGATACAGGTGTTATGAATGGGGCGAAAGGCGTTGTCTCGGAATGCAAACTCTTTTCCGCGGTTAACCCGGCATTTCGAGTAATGCGCGGGCGCGGATGTTTGAAGGGGAGGCCAAATGGTTATTTGCTGGATATATCACTATGTCCGCGGGGGTCATGCCCGCGAGGGCAATTGTTTGATACGAAAGGAATGGACTATGAAGGTCACCAAGACAGCCGTTGCGACAGCTGCTGCTGCCGGGGGGATAGCGGTGGCAACCATTTTCGCGACGCCCGCTTCTGCTGCGCCCAACATTCAGGGCTTCGGCACCAGCGAGCAACTCATCGACGGGCCGCTGGTCACCAATTACACGGTGAGCAACCTGCAGCCCAGCAATGTCGCCATCCCGGGCTACACGCCGAAAGGCACGCTGTACCAGGCCGACATCACGGCCAGGTCGGACGGCGGGATGGTGACCCCGATGGTGAACGACTTCATCGCTCGCGGACCCAACGGTCAGAACTACCGGGTGATAGACAAGGTCGGGGCTCCGAACGGGTTGAACCCCGCGCCGATCGCCCAGGGCAATGAGTCGACCGGCACGCTGTACTTCGACGTGACGGGCGCACCGCCGAACGGCGTCGTCTACAACGACGGGATGCAGGACGTCCTGATGTGGACGTCGAACGTGCAGGGTGGCTCGGCGCCCGCCGCGCCGAACAGCCCGGCACCGGGCGCCCCGCCCGCGCCGGCGCCGCACACCTAAACCGTTGTGAAATCTCCCCGCGCCACGCGAGTGGCGCGGGGAGATTTGCGTTCAGGGGAATCGTGCGCGGCGGAATCGGGTATGCGACTACTCATGAGTAACCCCGATCACAGGCCGGCGCGGGTGCGCGCCCAAGCGCAGCGGAACGCCGAGCAAGCCCGCCAGGCCATGCAAGAACGCCGCAAAAATCAAAGCGGTGGGTTGAGCGGCTGGGTGGCCGAGCGCGCGGCGAGATGGGATCTCTCCGGCCAGGACGAGACCGCCCTGCAGCGTCAGAAGTACCTGTGGAACGTGCTGGTGGACTACTGGTTTCGCATGGAGATCGACGGCTGGGAAAACATTCCCGAGTCACCGCCGGCGCTGCTGGTGGGAATCCACTCCGGGGCGCCGTTCGTCTGGGACGCGTGGACCGTCGGTCTGCAATGGTGGCGTCGGTTCGGGCAGGACCGCACCTTGCACGGCACCGCGCACGATGCCTTGATGGCGATCCCGTTGTTCGGGCGTTACTTCCGGTCGATGGGCGTGTTGCCCGCCGCCCCCGACGCGATCGCCACCGCCCTGGCGGAAGGGCGTGACGTGGCGCTGTGGCCGGGCGGCGAGGTGGACTCGCTGCGCCCGTGGACCGAGCGAGATCAGGCCAACCTGGCGGGGCGGACCGGCTTCGTCAAGATGGCGATTCGTGCGGGCGTGCCGATCGTGCCCATCGCCACCGTCGGCGGCGCCGACGCGATGCCGGTGCTGATCCGCGGCGACCGGCTCTCCAAAGCGCTGCGCCTGGACCGCATCCTGCGGCTCAAGGTGTTTCCGTTGGCCGTCTCGTTGCCGTGGGGCATCGCCCCGGCGGCGCTTCCGCAACTGCCCCTGCCGGCCAAGATTCGAACCCGGTTCATGCCCCCGGTGGAACTCGACAACGACCCCGCACGCGCTGACGACGACGAATACGTCGAACGCAAATACCGCGAAGTGCAAGATGCCATCCAAGAAGGAATGGACGCGCTCGCGCGCAAGCGCGCCTTTCCGCTCTTTGGCTGACCTGCCACCCGAAGCGTCGCGCCCAATTGGTTTACGACTCCAACGCTTCCGCGCTCAGCTGACCCGCGGCCGGATTGGTGGTCGAGGTCCATATCGGCGTCAGCGTCGAGGTGCCGACACCTGGTTCGGGTCGCGGCGGTGTTTTCGCGCGGTAGCCGACACCGCGGACGGTGTCGACCAAGAATTGATGCCGAGCGCCGAGCTTGGCGCGCAGCCG
>DASTKA010000492.1:0-2249 GCA_035716165.1 Mycobacterium sp.
GGGGTCCGATCTCGCGGCGTTGCGCACCCGCGCCGTGCGAGACGGCGACGACTTCGTCGTCAACGGCCAGAAGATCTGGACCTCGCTGGGGCATCGGGCCGACTGGTGCCAGCTCTACGTGCGCACCGATCCCGACGCGCCCAAGCACAAGGGGATCTCCTGCCTGATCGTCGACATGACACTGCCCGGCATCGAAGTCCGCCCGCTGGTCACACTCAACGGCGAGGCCGACTTCGCCGAGGTGTTCTTCCACGACGTGCGGGTGCCCGCCGACGCGCTGCTCGGTCCCCTCAATGCGGGCTGGCAGGTGGCCACCACCACGCTCAGCCACGAACGCGCCGGGGCCGCCAGGCTGTACGCGGAGATGCAGGCCCGGCTCGAAGAGCTGGTCAACGACCTCGCCGCCGCCGACACGGGCGCGCTGGACGATCCAGTGATGCTGCGGCGCCTCGGCGAAATCGCGGTCCGCATCAAGTATCTCGAGGTGCTGTGTCAGCGGTCGATCTCGGCGACACTGCACGGCGGTGACGCGTTCGCGTCGGCCAGCCTCGCCAAGACGGTGTGGGGTGAGATCGGCCAGGACCTGGCGGCACTGGCCTTCGACGCCCTCGGCAGCCAGGGCGCGGGCGCGCCGTGGGCCAACTACCGTCTGACGTCGCGTTCGTTGACCATCGCGGGCGGCACCACTCAGATCAACAAGAACATCACCGCGCAACGAGTGCTGGGATTACCACGCAAATGAACCTCGAACTCACCGACGAGCAGGTGGCGCTGCGCGACACCACGCGGCGCTTCCTCACCGAGAAGGCGTCGATTTCGCAACATGTCCGGCCGCTGCTCGACGACCCGACCGGGACGGACGAGAACGTATGGCGCGGCCTCGCCGATCTCGGAACCACCGGCCTGCTGGTGCCCGAAGAGTACGGCGGCGCCGGCATGACGATGGTCGAGGCCGGCATCGTCGCCGAAGAGCTGGGCGCCGCACTGCACCCTGGGCCGTGGTTGTCGACGGCGGTGGCCGCCGCAAGGATGCTGACGCGACTCGGCGACAACGACATCGCACCGAAGTTGCTGCGCGGCATCGCGGACGGCACCACGGTGGCCTCCGTCTGCGTCCCGGATTCGGCGAACGGCTCGATCACCGCGAACCGCAACGATGAGGTGGTCACCGTGCACGGCGAGATCGCCGCGGTGCCCGACGCCGCGGCCGCCGATGTTCTCCTCGTGGCCGCCGAAGATGCCGGCGCCACCGCGCTTTTCGCGGTCCGAACCGGCTCGTCTGGAGTTTCGGTGGCGGCCGGGCACGGCATCGACCCAACCCGCAAGCGCTTCCACGTCAGATTCGACGCGGCGCCCGCGCAACGACTGGCGGCGGCATCCGCAGGCGACCTGGCGGCGGTGGTCGACGACGTGCTGATCGCCACCGCGGCCGACGCGCTCGGCGCCGCTCGCGCCGTCATGAACCTCGCCGTCGAATACGCCAAAAGCAGAACACAATTCGGTCAGCCGATCGGCTCCTTCCAGGCCGTCCAGCATTTGTGTGTGGACATGTTCGAGACGGTCGAGCTGGCCCGCAGCGGTGTGGTCCACGCGTTGTGGGCCAGCGACGCCTTCCCCGGAGCCGACGGTCAATCCGGCGAAGAGCGCCACCTTGCCGCGCTGCGGGCGAAGGCGTTCGCCGGGCGGCTGGCCACCGTGGCCGACACCGCCATCCAGGTGTTCGGCGGCATCGGCTACACATGGGAGCACGACGCCCACCTGTACCTCAAGCGCCTGCTCGGCTGGAGCGCGTTTCTCGGCGGTCCCGACGGCTACCTCACCGAAGTCGGTGCGCGCCTTGCCAAGAGAGGCCGTCAGTGATGGACGTCGAGTACCTGCTCACCGCGACCCCCTCGGCACGCAAATCGCTCGACCTCAACGCGCCGGTCGACCTCGAGGACATCCGCGACTGCCTGCGGATC
Organism: Mycobacterium sp.; assembly: GCA_035716165.1. Classification (GTDB taxonomy): domain Bacteria; phylum Actinomycetota; class Actinomycetes; order Mycobacteriales; family Mycobacteriaceae; genus Mycobacterium. The sequence goes on from DASTKA010000492.1 coordinate 1,962, forward strand.
GCCCTGCAGGCGGCGAACGGGTCCAATGCCCAGGCATGGCGCTGGCTGGTCATTTCGGATCCGGCGCTGCGCACCAAGATCGCCGAGCTGTATCGCCAGGCCTACCTGCTGCGGGTCGGTGGGCAGCTGGTCGCCGACCTGATGCCCGCCGGAACTCCCGAGAGCCGGGTCATGTCGTCGACGGAGTGGCTGGTCGAGCACATGGCGCGCGTGCCGCTGCTGGTAATTCCTTGCTATGAACCCTATTTGCCTCGCATCGACGGCGATGAATCGTTTCACCTGGCCACG
>DASTKA010000493.1:0-3625 GCA_035716165.1 Mycobacterium sp.
GTTGAGCTGCCGCACGGCGTCGATGCGCGCCCGCAGCTGTTCGCGGCTCGCCGCGGCGATCGGGGGGCCACCGCAGCGGCGCCGCAGTTCGTTGTGAATCCAGCCGTGCGGCTTGCCCGTTCGATGATGGGCGATCGAGACGAGGGTGTTGAGTTCGCGCCGGAGCTCGCGAAGCTGCCCGTGCACCGTGGCGGACGGGGCTTTGACGCCCGCCGGCGATCCGGCATCCTGTTGCAGCCGGGCCCGCCTCTGCAGCTGTTCATCCTGACGTTGGTGCAGCAGCGCGCGCATCTGTTCGGCGTCGAGCAGCCCGGGGATGCCGAGGTAGTCGGCCTCCTCGTCGCTGCCGGCCGCGGCCGCGGTGCCGAACGATGATCCATCGAAGATGAGCTGATCGAGTTCCGCGTCGGCGCCCAGCGAGGTGAATCCCTTGTCGGCGTCGCTCTTCTCGTCCTGCGTCTTGGTGGCGGGATCGCCGTCAAGGGGGTCGCCCTCGGACGGGCGATGCGGCTCGCCGAGCACGTGGTTGCGTTGGGCCTCCAGTTCGCTGGCCAACTGCAGCAGGTTGGGCACCGACGGCACGAAGATGCTGGCGATCTCACCCTGGCGGCGCGACCGGACGAACCGGCCGATGGCCTGAGCGAAGAACAGCGGCGTCGAGGCGCTGGTCGCGTAGATGCCCACGGAGAGCCGCGGCACGTCGACGCCTTCGGAGACCATGCGCACCGCGACGAGCCAGCGGCTGGTGCTCGCGGCGAATTCGCTGATGCGCGCCGACGAGCCGGGGTCGTCGGAGAGCACCAGCGTCGGGGCCTCGGAGGTCAGCTTCGTCAGCAGGGCGGCATAGGCGCGCGCCGCGGTCTGATCGGAGGCGATGATCATGCCGCCGGCGTCGGGCACATGCGTGCGCAGCTGGCGCAGCCGCTGATCCGCGGCGGCGATCACCGCGGGCATCCATTCGCCCGCGGGGTCCAGCGCTGTGCGCCACGCGCGCGCGGTCTGCTCGGCGGACAGCGGCTCGCCGAGTCGCGCCGCGTGCTCCTCGCCGGCACTGTCCCGCCACCGCGCCTCCCCGGAGTAGGCGAGGAACACCACCGGCCGCACCACCCCGTCGGCGAGGGCGTCGGTGTAGCCGTAGGTGTGATCGGCCCGCGAACGCCGTATCCCGTCGGGACCCGATTCGTAGGTCACGAATGGGATGGGGCTGTCGTCGCTACGAAAGGGCGTCCCCGTCAGCGCGAGCCGCCGGGTGGCGTCGCTGAAGGCCTCGCGGATGGCGTCGCCCCACGTCTTCGCGTCACCACCGTGGTGGATCTCGTCGAAAACGACCAGCGTCCTGCGTTGCTCGGTGCGCACCCGATGCAACGTCGGATGCGCGGCGACCTGGGCGTAGGTGACCATCACGCCGTGGTACTCCGGCGCGATGCGCGGATTGCTGTTGGAGAACCTCGGATCCAGGGCGATGCCGTAAAGCTGCGCGGCCTGTGCCCACTGAACCTTCAGGTGCTCGGTGGGCACCACCACGGTGACGTGCTCGACGAGGCGCTGGCCCAGCAGTTCGGCGGCGACTCGCAGGGCGAAGGTCGTCTTGCCCGAACCCGGCGTGGCCACCGCCAGGAAATCGCGCGGTTGGCCGGCGAGGTATTTCACCAACGCTCGGCGCTGCCAGCCGCGCAGCACGCCGGTGCCGGTGTTGCTGGGATCGCTGTCGGCCTGCGCCTGGATGTCGCCGAGCGGCATCGACACAGGCCCCCCGTTCAATTGCTCATCACTGCGGCTGACCCGATTGAGCCGCGGCTGTGAAATCTAGCACGCCAACACTTTTCGGCGCAGTAACGACTCGACCGGCTATCGTGCCGGGCTCACCGTCTCGCGGGTCTGCAGCCATTCGTGGATGCGTCCGGCAACGTCAGCCCAGCCCGGTTCGAGCATCATGTTGTGACCCATGGCGAAGAATTCCGGCTCGGTCCGGTAGGCGCGCGCGGTGGCGCGCACCGCGGCCATGCTGACGAAGCCGTCGTGCGTGGCGCCGAGCACCAGGACCGGCGTCGTCACGCGCCGGGTTTTCACCCGGCGCAACATCGGGTCGGTCATCGCCGCGCGGATGCTCTCCGGGCCCGCGCGGTGTCGGCAGGATTCGACGATGTCCTCGGGCGTGTCCGCGCAGAAGAGGTATTCGCGCGCCAGCGCCGGGGTGGCGAGGAATTTCAGCAGCGTCGGGTCGTTCCAGGATTCGATCGTCATCGCCGGCCGACGGCGCCAGACGCGCAGCGAAGTCCCGAGCACCCCCGACGGCGGCAGGGAGCCCACCAGAACGGCGGCCGCGGCGGTTCGATCTTCGAGGTAGCGCTGAATCGTGTAGCCGCCCAGGGAGTGGCCGATGAGCACCGGCGAGCCGCCGAGGTCGTCGGCGACCGCGCGGACGTCGTCGATGTAGTCGGCGACCGACACCTTGGGCAGCGGCTTGTCGGTGGGGCTGGCGCCATGCCCGCGCAGGCTCATCGCGACCGCGCGGTAGCCGGCGTCGGCGAAATAATCCAGGAAACCGTCGTCCCAGCACCACGCGCCATGCCAGCCGCCGTGCACGAAGAGCAGCGGCACCGGATGCGCCTCGGTGCAGGACCCCTTGTCGATCACCTCGAGCATCAGCTGGTCCCTTCGCCGTCGTCTCGCCGCAACATAAGCCACGGCGACGCTGCCCGGCGCGTCTTCTGCGTGATTTCTGTGTCGGGCGAACCTGCGGCGGGCAGGCAGCCTGAGCCCACCACTAGGCTGGCGGGGTGTTTGAATCGCTTTCCGACCGATTGACCGGTGCCCTGGCGGGGCTGCGCGGCAAGGGTCGATTGACCGAGGCCGATATCGAGGCCACCACCCGTGAAATCCGGCTGGCGCTGCTGGAAGCCGACGTGTCGTTGCCCGTGGTGCGCGCCTTCGTCACCCGGATCAAGGACCGCGCCAAAGGCGCCGAGGTCTCCGGTGCCCTCAACCCGGCGCAACAGGTCGTCAAGATCGTCAACGAAGAACTCATCGGCATCCTGGGCGGACAGACTCGCCAGCTGGCGTTCGCGAAGACCCCGCCGACCGTGGTGATGCTCGCCGGTCTGCAGGGTTCCGGTAAGACGTCACTGGCCGGCAAGTTGGCCGCCTGGCTGCGCGGCCAAGGCCACACCCCGCTGCTGGTCGCGTGCGACCTGCAGCGCCCGGCCGCGGTGAACCAGCTGCAAGTCGTCGGTGAGCGCGCCGGGGTAGCGGTCTTCGCGCCGCATCCCGGCGCTTCCCCGGAGTCCGGCCCCGGCGACCCGGTCGCCGTCGCGGCGGCGGGCCTCGCCGAGGCGCAGGCGAAGCATTTCGACGTCGTCATCGTCGACACCGCCGGCCGGTTGGGTATCGACGACGAGCTGATGGCTCAGGCCGCGGCCATCCGCGACGCCGTCAATCCCGACGAAGTGCTGTTCGTGCTGGACGCGATGATCGGTCAGGACGCCGTCACCACCGCGGAGGCGTTCCGCGAGGGCGTCGGCTTCACCGGCGTGGTGCTGACCAAGCTCGACGGTGACGCCCGCGGTGGCGCGGCGCTCTCGGTCCGCGAGGTGACCGGTGTGCCAATCCTTTTCGCCTCCACCGG
>DASTKA010000494.1:0-2456 GCA_035716165.1 Mycobacterium sp.
GTCTTCGGCATCTCCAGCTCGTCGAAGAGCACCGCCTGCAGCTGTTTCGGCGATCCCAGGTTGATCTGCTTACCTATCACCGCGTAGGCCGCCTCGGCGGCGTCGCGGATCTGGTGCGCGAAATCGCTTTGCAGCTCGTTGAGTAAGTCCAAATCGACTGCGATGCCGGCGTTTTCCATCCCCGCCAGCACGGCCTGCACCGGCAACTCCATCCCGCTCAACAGGGAGGTGGAGTTGATGCGGGCCAATTCCTCGTCGAGCGCGTCGGCCAGATCCAGCACCGCCACGGCGCGCAGGATCAGCGTCTGCACCGCCTGGTCGTCGACGCCCTCGTTGTCGTCGAGCAACGAAAGTTGTTGCTGTTCAGGGTTTTCGGCGCGTAGCTCACGGCGCAGGTAACGCAGCGAGAGGTCGTCGAGGGAGAAGCTGCGCTGCCCGGGGCGCACCAGATAGGCGGCGAGCGCGGTGTCGGAGGTGACGCCGGCCAGCGTCCAGCCCCGGCCGGCCAGGTCGTGCATCGCCAGCTTGGCCTCGTGCAGCGCCTTGGGTGGGCCGGGGTCGGCCAGCCAAGACGCCAGCGCCGCTTCGTCTTCGGGATCCAGCTCGGAAGTGTCGATGTAGCGGCCCTCGCCGTCGGCGGAGACGATGGCCAGCGCGGTGGCGTCGGCGTCGTAGGCCAGATGGGTGCCGACGACGGCCAGGCCGAACCGCTTTCCCGAGCTGTGCTCGGCCAGCCACACGGCCAGCTCGCCGGCTTCCAGCGCGCCGCCGCGCACGTCGAAGCCCTCGTCGACTTCGGGCTCCACGGCGGCAAGGGTTTCGAACAACCGGTCCCGCAGCACCCGGAACTCGAGGTCGTCGAAGAGCCGGTGGATCTGGTCGCGGTCCCACGGTTGCAGCCGCAGGGTGTCCGGGGTCTGGGCCAGCGGCACGTCTTTGACGAGATCGGTCAGCTCGCGGTTGCGGATGACGCTGGCCAGATGTTCGCGCAGCGCGTCGCCCACCTTGCCGCGCACCGAGTCGACATTGTCGACCAGCGCCTGCAGCGACCCGTATTCGCCGATCCACTTGGAGGCGGTCTTCTCCCCCACTCCGGGAATGCCGGGCAGGTTGTCGCTGGGGTCGCCGCGCAGCGCGGCGAAGTCCGGGTATTGCCGGGGGGTCAGCCCGTACTTCTCGACCACGGCATCCGGGGTGAAGCGGGTCAGCTCGCTGACCCCCTTGCGCGGATACAGCACCGTCACGTTGTCGCTGACCAACTGCAGCGAGTCGCGGTCGCCGCTGACCACCAGCACGCGGTAGCCCTCGTGTTCGGCCTGGGTGGCCAGTGTGGCGATGACGTCGTCGGCCTCGAACCCCGCCTCGGCGAGCACCGTGATGCCCAATGCCGCAAGGACTTCCTTGGTGATGTCGATCTGGCCGCGAAACTCGTCGGGCGTCGCCGACCGGTTGGCCTTGTACTCCGGGTAGCGCTCGGAGCGGAACGTCTGCCGGGACACGTCGAACGCCGCGGCGATGTGGGTCGGCGCTTCGTCGCGCAGCAAGTTGATCAGCATGGCGGTGAAGCCGTAGACCGCGTTGGTGGTCAGCCCGCCGCGGGTTTTGAAGTTCTCGGCAGGCAGCGCATAGAACGCCCGAAACGCCAGCGAGTTGCCGTCCAGCAGCATGAGCGTCGGGACGGTTTCTTCCTCGCTGGCCTTCGTGGTGGTTTTCGTGGCGGGCACGGGTCTCACTCTAAGCACCCGGGGTGACGACTCAGCCGCGGAGAACCGTGCCACCGGGAGAACTGCAACACGTTTCAGTTTTGAGTTTGGGCTGGGTAGTCTGGGCCAGTGCCAGAGGTCACCAGTCAAGAACCCGCGATCGACGGGTGGTTCGCCGCCGACGACAACGGAAGTCCACATCTGATCGGCAGCAAGTGCCCCGAGTGCGGCACTTATGTCTTCCCGCCGCGGGAGAACAGCTGCCCCAACCCGGCCTGCGCCAGCGATGCGTTGGAGCCCGTCGCTTTGTCGACGCGGGGAACGCTGTGGAGCTACACCGAAAACCGGTATCCGCCGCCCGCGCCCTACCCGGCGGCGGACCCGTTCGAGCCGTTCGCCATCGCGGCGGTGCAGCTGGCCGACGAGGGAATCATCGTGCTCGGCAAGGTGGTCGAGGGCACGCTCGCAGCCGACTTGAAGGTCGGCATGGAGATGGAGCTGACCACCATGACCTTGTTCACCGACGCCGACGGCGTCGAACGCCTCGTGCACGCGTGGAAGGTGGCCTCATGAGTGCTCCGGAACCGCTCTACATCCTCGGTGCCGGGATGCACCCCTGGGGCAAGTGGGGCCGCGACTTCACCGAATACGGCGTGGTCGCCGCCCGCGCCGCGTTGGCCGAGGCGGGCCTGGACTGGCAACAGATCCAGCTCGTCGCCGGCGCCGACACCATCCGCAACGGCTACCCGGGCT
>DASTKA010000495.1:0-2316 GCA_035716165.1 Mycobacterium sp.
GCTGATGTCGCTGTCCGTCGCCGCCGCTGATTCGCATCCTTTCCTGCTGGTCGGTCTCGACCCACACGGGCGGGCAACCCGGCAGCACATGGCCGGTCCACCACGGTTGACCCGCAACATCGTCGCCCGTATCGACGATCCCGATTCTGCCGATCACGTCGCCGGCGTGCTGGCGCCGATCCGACTGCTGGACCGGTACGGCATACCGACCTCGTGCCAGGTGGTGGCGGGCGCCCACCTACCAGTGGGACCGATGCAGCCGCAATCAGACATCGAGCGACGGATAGCCTCGGTATGGTGCGCTGTCCTCGGCCGACGCAATATCGAGCGAGATGACGACTTTTTCGACCTCGGCGGCACATCACTGCAGATGGCGCAGATGCATGAACAGGTATGCCAGGAACTGGGTCGGGATCTCCGATGGGCCGATATGATGCGCGCCCGCACCGTCAGCGGTCTCGCCGCGCTACTCGATGGACCCGGCGCGGTAACTGCAGACACGCTCAGCTGGCGAGGATTCCGATACGCGTACCGTTACCTCACACACCGGGAATCCCCCGAATCTATTCCGCTTGTTCTCATCACCGGAGCTTTCCAGGGCATGTATGCGATGCCGCGGCTTGAGCATCTGCTTCGCCCGCTGGGAAACATGCTCATGGCAGATCTCCCTGGATCCGGCTGCGCGGACAGCTTGTCCAGCGACTATGGGTTCGACTTTCTCGCCGACTGCCTGAACCATCTTCTCGATGAGCTCGGCATCCCGCGCATCAATCTGGTCGGTGTGTCCTACGGCGGGTCCATCGCCTACGAATTCGCGCACCGCTGGCCAGACCGCATCAATCGCCTGGCGATGTCCGGCACGGTCAACGCCTTCCCGTCCTACGTCACCGCAACTCGTGGGAGCAGCATCCGCGTCCTGCGACAGGGACGGATCGAGCCGTATGTGGATCATATTGTGGAAGCGACCATGTGCCTGGACCCCGACATTGTCATCCGCAATCGCGAAACGACGCGCGGCTTGCTGGAGAAGGTCCTTCGTGAATTAACACCCGCGGAACTCGCGCGATACCTTGAGGTCCAGAACCGCGCGCTCGCACCGGCCCGCAATCCGCAAGGTCGGGTATTCGACCGCCCGACCCTGGTGTTCACCGGCGAGCACGACGTGCTGACGCCGCCCTCGTACGTTCGCGACCTGGCGGCCACCATCCCGGGCGCCCTGTACACCAGCTTCCGGGAAGCCGATCACATGGTGCACATGGAGTCTCCCGAGGAGATGGCTGATCTGTTGATCCGCTTCTTCACCGACCAGAGCCTCGACAACCTCCCCTACTGCGATCCAGTAGAGCGGCCACTGCCCCGCCTCGTCAGTGCCTAGCCAATCGCCCGCCCCAGCCTCCCAAACCCCGACATGGAGACATATCGGGGTTTGGGAGGGCCCCAAACCCCGATATGTCTCCATGTCGGGGTTCTCGGCGTCGGGGTTCTCCATGTCGGGGTTCTGGGCGTTGGGGTTGGGGGTTCTGGGGCGCGGGCGACGGAAAGGCGAGCGTTCAGCCGCGCCACCATGGGCGTAGCGGCACGTGCGAATTGCCTTGGGCATCGGGGCGGACCGCCAGCACCTGGTGCAGTTCGATCCCATTGCGCTCGAAGGACAGCCGCGAGGCGGCCATATACAGGCCCCACACCCGGGCGGTGGGCTCTCCGACTTCGGCCACGCACTCGTCCCAGTGCGCCACCAGGTTGGCGTTCCACTGCTTGAGCGTCAGCGCGTAGTGCTCCCGCAGGTTCTCCACGTGGCGCACCTCGAAGCCGCTGTTCTGCGCCTCAGTGATGATCCTGCCGGCGCCGGCCAACTCCCCGTCCGGGAACACGTAGCGGTCGATGAACGCGTCGCTGCCCGGCTTGGCCCGGTTGTCGGGCACCGTGATGCAATGGTTGAGCAGCCGGCCGCCCGGACGCAGCTTGGCCAGCAGCTTCGCGAAATACGACGGGTAGGAGTGCACCCCGACGTGCTCGAGCAACCCGATCGATGAGATGGCGTCGTACTCGCGACCGGGGGCGTCCCGGTAGTCCAGGTGGCGCACCTCGGCCAGCTCGGTGAGGCCCTCGCGCTCGATGGCCTGCTGCGCCCACTTCGCTTGCTCCGCAGACAGGGTGACGCCCAGCGTGCGCACTCCGCGGCGCGCGGCGTAGCGCACCATGCCGCCCCAGCCGCAGCCGATGTCGAGCAGCCGCATCCCGGCCCGCAGCCCCAACTTGTCGGCAATCAGCTCGTGCTTGCGCTCCTGGGCCTGCTCCAGGCTCGCCTCCGGATGG
>DASTKA010000496.1:0-4000 GCA_035716165.1 Mycobacterium sp.
GCTACGCCGAACACATCGCCGAAGTCGGCGCGGGCGAACCCCGGCTGCGGCCGGCCGATCCCGAGGGTGCGCTGGCGATCTCGATCGTGCGCCCGACCACCAAGTACGAGACGAAGGCTCAAGAAGCGGGCAGCGCCGTCACCGAATTCATTTGGCTTAGACGATGAGTAGGCGATGACTATGAGCCTGGCTGAGGAAACCGCGGCGGGAGCGGAACCCGTCGCGCCGCCGGCGGTCCTGGCCGGCGACGCTCTGGGCGGCTTCTCTCCCCCGGGTGGACGCGTGTTGCTGGTGTGGGACGCCCCCAACCTCGACATGGGTCTGGGCTCCATCCTGGGCCGGCGCCCGACGGCCTGGGAACGCCCGCGCTTCGACGCCCTGGGCCGCTGGTTGCTGTCGCGCACGGCCGAGGTGAGCGCCGGTCGCCCCGGCGCTGTGGTGGAACCCGAGGCCACCGTCTTCACCAACATCGCGCCGGGCAGCGCCGACGTCGTCCGGCCCTGGGTGGACGCGCTCCGTAACGTGGGGTTTGCGGTGTTCGCCAAGCCGAAGATCGACGAGGACAGCGACGTCGACCGCGACATGCTGGCCCACATCGAACTGCGGCGCACCGAAGGGTTGGCGGCGCTGGTGGTGGCGTCCGCCGACGGTCAGGCGTTTCGTCAGCCATTGGAAGACATCGCACGATCCGGGGTCAGCGTCCAGGTGATCGGATTTCGCGAACATGCGAGTTGGGCGCTAGCGTCGGATACCTTGGACTTCGTTGATCTGGAGGATATCGCTGGTGTCTTCCGGGAACCGTTGCCGCGGATCGGCCTAGATTCGCTGCCTGACCAGGGCGCTTGGCTGCAGCCGTTCCGGCCGCTGTCGGCGCTGTTGACCGCGCGTGTGTGACACTGGAAAACCGATGCGCGGGTCGTTAACGATCCAGTAAGGAGCTTGCGTGTTCGCCTGGTGGGGTCGAACTGTGTACCGATACCGGTACATCGTGATCGGGGTCACGGTAGCTCTGTGCCTGCTGGGCGGCGTCTTCGGGATCAGCCTGGGCAAGCATGTTACACAGAGCGGCTTCTACGACGACGCCAGCCAATCCGTGAAGGCGTCGGTGCTGGCTGACCAGACCTATGGCCGCGACCGCACCAGCCACGTGGTGGCCACCTTCACCGCTCCGAACGGAAAAACGGTCGACGACCCCGGGTGGCGGGACAAAATCGTCGCCGAACTCAACAAGTTCAAGACCGATCATCCCGACCAGGTCGTCGGCTGGGCCGGCTGGCTGGCGGCGCCGGACAGCAACAGCCCGGTCATCAAGGGGATGGTGAGCGAGGACAAGAAGCACACCTTCGTGTCCATCCCGCTCAAGGGCAACGACGACGACAGCATCCTCAATAACTACAAGGCCATCGCGCCCGATCTGCAGAAGCTCGACGGCGGCACCGTGCAGCTGGCCGGCCTCGAGCCGATCGCCAACGCCCTGACGGGCACCATCGCCACCGACCAGCGCCGCATGGAGGTCCTTGCGGTGCCGCTGGTGGCGGTGGTGCTGTTCCTGGTGTTCGGTGGCGCGGTCGCCGCAGGCCTGCCGGCGATCGTGGGCGGGCTGAGCATCGCGGGCTCGCTGGGGATCCTGCGGCTGGTCGCCGTGTTCGGGCCCGTGCACTTCTTCGCCCAGCCGGTGGTATCCCTGATCGGCCTGGGTATCGCCATCGATTACGGGCTCTTCGTGGTCAGCCGATTCCGTGAGGAGATAGCCGAGGGCTACGACACCGAGGCCGCCGTGCGAAGAACCGTGATGACGGCCGGACGCACCGTGACGTTCTCGGCGGTGCTGATCATCGCGTCGAGCGCCAGCCTGCTGGTGTTGCCGCAGGGGTTCGTGCATTCGCTGACCTACGCGATCTTCGCCGCAGTGGGCCTCGCGGCGTTGCTGTCGATCACGTTCCTGCCGGCCTGCCTGGGCATCCTGGGCCGCCACGTCGACGCGCTCGGCGTGCGGACCGCGTTCCGGGTGCCGTTCCTGCGGAACTGGAAGTATTCGCGGGCCTACCTGAATTGGCTCGCCGACCGGCTGCAGAAGACCAAGACGCGCGAAGAGGTCGAGGCCGGCTTCTGGGGCAAGCTCGTCAACTGGGTGATGAAGCGGCCGCTGGCCTTCGCCATCCCGATCGCCGTCGGCATGATCTTGCTGGTCATCCCGCTGGGCAACCTGTCGTTCGGCGGCATGAGCGAGAAGTATCTGCCGCCCGATAACCCTGTGCGCCAGGCGCAGGAGCACTTCGACAAGCTCTTCCCGGGGTACCGAACCGAGCAGCTGACCATGGTGATCCAGAGCACCAACGGCAGCAAGGTCACCGACCAGCAGGTCGCGGACATCCGCAACAGGATCTCCCCGATCGGCGGGTTCACCGACAAGACCTGGCAGGAGCGGCCGTGCCCGGCGATAGCCGGCAACCCGTGTGTCGCCGGCCCGAACGGGACAACGGTGCCCAAGGACGACTCGGTGCGGGTGATCCAGAACGGTCTGCTCAACAAGAACGACGCCGCCAAGAAGATCGCCGAACTGCGGGCGGTCAACCCGCCGAAGGGGCTGAACCTCTACGTCGGCGGTACGCCTGCCCTGGAGCAAGACAGCATCCACAGCCTGTTCGACAAGGCTCCGCTGATGCTGGTCCTGCTGCTCGGGGCGACCATGCTGTTGATGTTCCTGGCGTTCGGATCGGTGGTGTTGCCGATCAAGGCGGCGGTGATGAGCGCGCTGACGCTGGGCTCGACGATGGGCATCTTGACCTGGATCTTCGTCGACGGACATCTGTCGAACGTGCTGAATTTCACGCCGACCCCGCTGATGGTGGTGGTGATCGCGCTGGTCGTCGCCGTCGGTTTCGGTCTGGCCACCGACTACGAGGTGTTCCTGGTCTCGCGCATGGTCGAGGCGCGCGAGCGCGGAATGTCGACGGCCGAAGCCATCCGGATCGGCACGGCGACCACCGGGCGACTGATCACGGCCGCCGCGCTGGTGCTGGCCGTGGTCGCCGGTTCGTTCGTGTTCTCCGACCTGGTGTTGATGAAGTATCTGGCCTTCGGTCTGATGGCCGCGCTGCTGCTGGACGCCACCGTCGTCCGGATGTTCCTGGTGCCGTCGGTGATGAAGCTGCTCGGCGACGACTGCTGGTGGGCGCCGCGCTGGGCCCGGCGCCTGCAGAACAAGATCGGGCTGGGTGAAATCGACCTGCCCGACGAGCGCAAGCGGCCCACGCTCAGCGGTCGGCCGGCGCGCCCGCCCGTGGCGGCCAGCCTGGTCGCCGCGGCGCCGCGGCCACCGCACGACCCGACCCATCCCGGGGCGCTGGAGCCGTCGCGTGCGTCGCGTCCCGCTCCGGCGGAGCCGCGGCAGGAACCGTCCCCGGGTGGGGCGACGACGCGCGCCGGGACGGGCGAAAGCGCGAACACCGCGCGGATCCCGGCCCGGCCCAGCCAGCCGACCGAGGCCAAGACGACGCGCTTCGCCGCACCCGGCCGTGACCGGTCGGCCGACGTTCGCCCCACCAATTCCGCACCGCAGGCTCCCGCGCGGCCCCCGGCCTCCACTCCCACGGCACCACCGTCCGGCGATCAGACGCGGGCCATTCCGGTACCGGGCAATGGTTCCGACGACCAGGACGCGGCCGAACCCACCACGGCGCTACCAATCGTGGGACCGGAAGGCGGCGACGCCGACGCGGCCGACGAGCAGGTGAAGGCGCGCGGGCAGAGCGAAAACGGCGATCCGGCTCGGCAACGCCGGCGCTCCGGCGGCGGGCTGTCCGCGCAAGACCTGCTGCGCCGCGAGGGACGGCTGTAGCCAGCCGGCCCCGGCACCCGTCGGGCTCCGAAAAACCCCGAGCGTCAAGCGGGTTCGTTCTCGGGCTGGTCGGGCTCCGCCTGCAGGATGGTGTTCTTCTCGTCGGCTTCCTCGGTCTGTTTTTCGGCTTCGGCCTCCGGGTTCGGCGCCAACAACACC
>DASTKA010000497.1:0-2546 GCA_035716165.1 Mycobacterium sp.
TACGCCGACAGCGGGGTCTCACTGTCGGCCAGCACCTTGCGGGTCACCGGAACCACGCGGTGCTCGGCCGCCAGCTGGCGAAAATCCTCTCGTGAGGTCGTCGCGGCGAGGTGGGCGTGCACCGATCCATCCTCCCAGACGCGTCGAAATCAGCCGCGAGCGTAGCGTGTCCGCCATGAAACCTGGTGACACCGTCGCGGACTTCGAGTTACCCGATCAGACCGGGGCGCCGCGCAAGCTCAGCGAACTGCTGTCGGGCGGGCCCGTGGTGCTGTTCTTCTACCCGGCCGCGATGACGCCCGGGTGCACCAAGGAGGCGTGCCACTTTCGCGACCTGGCCTCCGAATTCGCCGCGGTCGGGGCCAACCGGGTGGGAATCAGCGCCGACGCCGTGCAGAAGCAGGCCAAGTTCGCCGACATGCAGAAGTTCGACTACCCGCTGCTGTCGGACACCGACGGCGCCGTGGCCACGCAGTTCGGCGTCAAGCGGGGCCTGCTCGGCAAGCTGATGCCGGTCAAGCGCACGACATTCGTCATCGACACCGACCGCACAGTGCTCGAGGTGATCTCCAGCGAGTTCAACATGGACAGCCACGCCGACAAGGCGCTGGCGACGCTGCGCGCCCGGAACTGACGTCAGGGGCTGATCGCCAGGAACACGTAGGCGGCCAGCAGCACCAGATGCACCTCGCCCTGCAGGCGGGTGGCCCGTCCGGGAACCACCGTCAGCACGCTGATCACGACGGTCAGGGCGAGCAACACCAGCTGGATGGGGCCGAGGCCGAGCACCAGCGGCCCCTTGAGCCATATCGACGCCAGCGCGATCGCCGGGATGGTCAGCCCGATGCTGGCCATCCCCGACCCGTACGCCAGGTTCAGGCTGAGCTGGATGCGGCCCTGGCGCGCCGCGCGCACCGCCGCGAGCGTCTCGGGCAGCAACACGAACGCCGCGATGATCACCCCCACGAACGACTGCGGGAAGCCGACCGCGGTCACCGCCTTCTCGACCGCCGGTGACTCCTCCTCGGCCAGGCCCACCACCGCCACCAGGGCGCCGAGCATCAGCCCCAGGCTGGTCAGCGCCGCGCGGGCGGTCGGCGGATCCGCATGGCTTTCATCGATGAACAGGCTTTTCTGGCCCTTCTGCGCGACCGGCAGAAAGAAGTCGCGGTGCCGCACGGTCTGCGTGAACACGAACACGAGGTAGAGCAGCAGCGACGCGACCGCGGCGAAGGCCAGCTGCCCCGGCGAGAACTCCTTGCCCACGGCGGTGGTGGTGAACGCGGGCAGCACCAGGCTCAGCGTCGCCAGCGTGGTCAGCGTGGCCAGCGCGGCGCCGCTGCCCTCGGCGTTGAACAACGTCACCCCGTAGCGCCGCGAACCGAGCAGCAGCGACAACCCGGCGATGCCGTTGGTGGTGATCATCAGCGCCGCGAACGCCGTGTCCCTGGCCAGCGTCGCCGTCTCGTTGCCCCCGGACGCCATCAGCTCGACGATCAGGGCCACCTCGATGACGGTCACCGCCGCCGCGAGCACCAACGACCCGAAGGGCTCCCCGACCCGGTGTGCGACGACCTCCGCGTGATGCACCGCGGCGACCACCGCACCGATGAGAAACAGCGCCGCCAGCCCGACCAGCACCGGCCCGAGCCTCTCGCCCCAGATCACTGCCAGCACGACGACGGAAAGCACCGGCACAACGACGTTCCAGGACAACCATTTCGACATTGCCCGCCATTCTTGTCGAAGTCAGGCGACCGCGTGCGGGTAGGTGACCGTAGACACGCCTCGCGTCAAACCGTTTCGGTGGGCCGAGGACACCATGCGCGCCATCGGGTCAGCGCTCGGGTGCCAGCAGCACGTCGGCGTCGAAGCAGCTGTGGTCGCCGGTGTGACATGCCCCACCGACCTGATCGACCGTCAGGAGCACGGTGTCGCCGTCGCAGTCCAGGCGCACCTCGTGGACGTGCTGGGTGTGACCGGACGTCGCCCCCTTGATCCACTGCTGGCCGCGGGACCGCGAATAATAGGTCGCCTCACGGGTTTCCAGGGTTCTCGCCAGTGCGGCATCGTCCATCCAGGCGACCATCAGCACGTCTCCGCTGCCGCGCTCCTGCACGACGGCGGCGAACAGGCCGTCGGCGTTGCGTTTGAGCCGCGCGGCGATCTGCGGGTCGAGTGTCATCGCACGGTGATCCCTTCTGCGGCCATCGCGGCCTTCACCTGCCCGATGGTCAGCTCCCGGAAGTGGAACACGCTGGCCGCCAACACCGCATCGGCGCCCGCCGCGATCGCCGGAGCGAAGTGTTCGGCCGCCCCGGCGCCGCCGCTGGCGATGACCGGCACCGTGACCGCCGAACGCACCGCCTGCAGCATCTCCAGGTCGAACCCGGCCTTGGTGCCGTCGGCGTCCATCGAGTTCAGCAAGATCTCCCCCACCCCCAGATCGGCTCCGCGCGAGGCCCACTCGATCGCGTCGAGCCCGGTGCCGCGGCGTCCGCCATGCGTGGTGACCTCCCAGCCCGACGGTGTCGGCACCGCGCCCG
>DASTKA010000498.1:0-3985 GCA_035716165.1 Mycobacterium sp.
CGCGGTCGAGGAGGCCGGCGTCACCACCTACTCGACCGACGAGATGGCGGCGATGTTGCTGTCCCTCTGCGACATCGAGTCCAAGGTGGCCGCGGCGGGCGCGCCGATCAAGGCGGACCTGACCGGCGGGCTGGGCGAGGCCAACCTCGACATGGCCGAGCTGGCCACCAAGGCCCGCGAGCAGGCCACCTCGGGTGAGGAGGCGGCCGAGGAGGCCGGCGCCGAGGGCACCATCGCCGCGTTGCCGTCCCCGCCGCGCGGTTTCGCCCCGGCGCCACCGCCGGGCTGGGCGGACCTCGACGTCGACCCGGCCGATCTGGTGGTCATCGTCGGTGGCGCGGAGCTCGGGCCGTACGGATCGTCGCGGACCCGCTTCGAGATGGAGGTCGACAACGAACTGTCGGCGGCCGGCGTCCTGGAGCTGGCCTGGACCACCGGCCTGATCCGCTGGGAGGACGACCCCCAACCCGGTTGGTACGACACGCAATCCGGCGATCTGGTCGACGAATCGGAGTTGGTCGAGCGCTATCACGACACGGTCGTGGAGCGGTGCGGCATCCGCGAATTCGTCGACGACGGCGCCATCGACCCCGACCACGCCTCGCCGCTGCTGGTGTCGGTGTTCCTGGACAAGGACTTCGCGTTCGTCGTCTCCTCGGAGGCCGACGCGCGCGCCTTCGTCGAGTTCGATCCGGAGCACACGATCATCCGGCCGCTGCCCGATTCCAGCGACTGGCAGGTGATCCGCAAGGCGGGCACCGAGATTCGGGTGCCGCGCAAGACCAAGCTGTCGCGGACCGTCGGGGCGCAGATCCCCACCGGGTTCGACCCGACCGTGTTCGGCATCAGCCAGGACATGGCCAGCTCGATCGACCGGGTGGCGCTGTGGAACATCGTGGCCACCGTCGACGCGTTCCTGTCTTCGGGATTCACCCCGGCCGAGCTGATGCGGTGGGTGCACCCGGGCCTGGTGGCCAGCACGCAGGGCACCGGTATGGGCGGCATGACGTCGATGCAGACGATGTATCACGGCAACCTGCTCGGCCGGAACAAGCCCAACGACATCCTGCAGGAAGTTTTGCCGAATGTGGTTGCCGCGCATGTCATTCAGAGCTATGTCGGCAGCTACGGCGCGATGATCCACCCGGTGGGCGCGTGCGCGACCGCGGCGGTCTCGGTCGAGGAGGGTGTCGACAAGATCCGCCTCGGCAAGGCCGAGTTGGTGGTCGCCGGCGGGTTCGACGACCTGACGCTGGAAGCCATCATGGGCTTCGGTGACATGGCGGCCACCGCCGACACCGGGATGATGCGCGGCCGCGGCATCCACGACTCGAAGTTCTCCCGGCCCAACGATCGCCGCCGGCTGGGATTCCTCGAGGCGCAGGGCGGCGGCACCATCCTGCTGGCGCGTGGCGACCTGGCGCTCAAGATGGGCCTGCCGGTGCTGGCCGTGGTGGCCTACGCGCAGTCGTTCGCCGATGGTGTGCACACCTCCATCCCGGCGCCGGGGCTGGGCGCGCTGGGCGCCGGTCGCGGCGGCAAGGATTCGGCGCTGGCGCGCTCGCTGGCCAAGCTCGGTGTGGGCGCCGACGACATCGCGGTGATCTCCAAGCACGACACGTCGACGCTGGCCAACGATCCCAACGAGACGGAATTGCACGAGCGGCTCGCCGACTCGCTGGGCCGCTCCGAGGGTGCTCCGCTGTTCGTGGTGTCGCAGAAGAGCCTCACCGGGCACGCCAAGGGCGGCGCGGCGGTCTTCCAGATGATGGGCCTGTGCCAGATGCTGCGCGACGGCGTGATCCCGCCCAACCGCAGCCTGGATTGCGTCGATGACGAGCTGTCCGGCTCGGCCCACTTCGTGTGGGTGCGCGAGACCCTGCGGCTCGGGGAGAAGTTCCCCCTCAAGGCGGGACTGCTGACCAGCCTTGGGTTCGGCCACGTGTCGGGCCTGGTCGCGCTGGTGCACCCGCAGGCGTTCGTCGCCGCCCTCGACCCGCAGCAGCGTGCGGACTACCAGCGGCGGGCGGATGCGCGCCTGCTGGCCGGCCAGCGGCGGCTGGCGTCGGCGATCGCCGGCGGCGCGCCGCTGTACGAGCGGCCACCGAACCGTCGCTTCGACAGTGACGCGCCGGAGAAGCGTCAGGAGGCGGCGATGCTGCTGAACCCGGATTCGCGGCTGGGTGACGGCGAGGCCTACCGGATCTCCGCCGGATGACCGGCATCCGTTAGCCTGGCCACCCATGGGAATCGTCGGTGTGGGGATCGATCTCGTCTCCATTCCTGATTTCGCCGAGCAGGTCGACCAACCGGGAACCGTCTTCTCCGAGACGTTCACCCCGGGCGAGCGCCGCGACGCCTCGGACAAGAGCTCCTCGGCGGCGCGTCACTTGGCGGCCCGCTGGGCCGCGAAGGAGGCCGTGATCAAAGCGTGGTCCGGATCGCGGTTCGCCCAGCGTCCGGTGCTGCCGGAGGACATCCACCGCGACATCGAGGTGGTCACCGACATGTGGGGCCGCCCGCGGGTTCGGTTGAGCGGCGACATCGCCAAGCACCTGGCCGACGTGACGATCCACGTGTCGCTGACGCACGAGGGTGATACCGCCGCCGCCGTGGCCATCCTGGAGACGACGGCCGATTAGCCTCGATCCCATGAGCGATCTGGTTGACCGCGTCCGCGAGGTGCTGCCGTCGGTGCGGCGCGACCTGGAAGACCTGGTGCGCATCGAATCGGTGTGGGCCGACCCGGGCCGCCGCGACGAGGTACAGCGCAGCGCGCAGGCCGTCGCGGATCTGTTGTCTCAGGCCGGTTTCGGCGACGTGCGCATCGTCAGCGAAGGGGGAGCGCCGGCGGTCATCGCCCACCACCCCGCGCCCTCGGGCGCGCCGACAGTCCTGCTGTACGCACACCACGACGTGCAACCCGAAGGCGACCGCGGCCAATGGGTGTCGCCGCCTTTCCAGCCAACCGAACGCGACGGCCGGCTCTACGGCCGCGGCACCGCCGATGACAAGGCCGGCATCGCAACACATTTGGCGGCATTTCGAGCGCACGGCGGCCAGCCACCGGTGGGCGTAACGGTCTTCGTCGAGGGCGAGGAGGAATCCGGGTCGCCGTCGCTTGGCCGGCTGCTCGCCGCACACCGCGATGCGCTCGCCGCCGACGTGATCGTCATCGCCGACTCGGACAACTGGAGCACCGAGGTCCCGGCCCTGACGGTAACGCTGCGCGGCCTGGTCGACTGCGTCGTGGAGGTGGCCACGCTCGACCATGGGCTGCACTCGGGCATTTGGGGCGGCGTGGTACCCGACGCGCTAAGCGTGCTGGTGCGGCTGTTGGCCAGCCTGCACGACGACGACGGCAACGTGGCCGTGGCCGGTCTGCACGAAAGCACGGCCGCCGCAGTGGATTACCCGCCCGAGCGGGTGCGGGCCGACTCCGGCCTGCTGGACGGGGTCTCAGAAATCGGATCGGGTTCGGCACCGCAGCGGCTCTGGGCCAAGCCCGCGATCAGCGTGATCGGCATCGACACCACGCCCATCGGCAAGGCGTCGAACACGCTGATCCCGCGGGCCCGCGCCAAGATCAGCATGCGCGTCGCGCCCGGCGGGGACGCCGCCGCGCACCTGGACGCGTTGACCATGCACCTGCACGACCACGCCCCGTGGGGTGCACAGGTCAGCGTCACCCCCGGAGACCTCGGCGAGCCCTACGCCATCGACGCCACGGGCAGCGTGTACGACGCCGCACGAGCAGCGTTTCGGCGAGGATGGGGGACCGACCCGATCGACATGGGCATGGGCGGATCGATTCCATTCATCGCCGAGTTCGCCGAGGCATTCCCGCAGGCGAAGATCCTTGTCACCGGCGTGGAAGATCCCGCGACCCAGGCCCACAGCGTCAACGAGAGCCTGCATCTGGGGGTGCTGGAACGCGCGGCGATCAGCGAGGCGCTGCTGCTGGCAACTCTGGCCTGAAACCTTG
>DASTKA010000499.1:0-4388 GCA_035716165.1 Mycobacterium sp.
AGTCCGAATTCGTCGGGAACCAACAGCCGGGGCGCCAGCACCGCGGCGTCCCCCGCGGTGGCGTCTCGCAACGGGCCCTCGTACGGCGCCGCCACCACCACCCGGGCGCCGCGGCGCAACCCGGTCGCGGCGGCGGCGGCCAGCGCCGGATCGCCGGGATCGCCGCCCGCGACGACGAGCACATCGAGCGGGCCCACCCACGGCGGTGCCTCGCCGGCCAGGGTGAAGGGCTGCGAGGCCGTGCCCCCGAGAGTCGCGGCCAGCATCGTCCCGGCGGTCTCGGCGGTACCGCGGCCGGCGATCCAGACGACGCTGCGCGGACGGTCGTCGGCCCGCAACGGGTTCAGCGCGCCCTCGTCGACCGCCTCGGCGATCGCACGCACCTGGGCACCCGCGCACGACGCGGCCCGCAACAGGCCGTCGCGGTCGGCGGCCAGGAGGCCCTCGGTGTCCTCGAGGTCGATCGCCCGGGTGGCGTTCACGGCGCGGCCCTCACGGCCGCCGATGTCGCGTCGATCTCGCCGCTGATCTGGGCCACCACGGCGGCCACGTCTTCGGCCGTGCGGGCCTCGACGTTCAGCCGCAGCAACGGCTCGGTATTGGAGCTGCGCAGGTTGAACCAGCTGCCGTCGCCCAGGTCGGCCGTCACCCCGTCCACGTGGTCGAGGGAGTGGATCCGGGCGCCGAACGACCTCAGCACGGCTTCGGTGCATTGCGCGGCGTCGGCAACCGTGAAGTTGATTTCGCCAGAGGATTCGTAGCGCTGGTAGTCCGCGGTCAGTTCCGACAGCGGGCGGTCCTGCTCGCCGAGGGCGGCCAGCACGTACAGCGCGGCCAGCATGCCGGAGTCGGCGCCCCAGAAGTCGCGGAAGTAATAGTGGGCGGAGTGTTCGCCGCCGAAGATCGCGCCGGTGTCGGCCATCAGCGCCTTGATATAGGAGTGGCCCACCCGCGACCGCAGCGGTGTGCCGCCGCGCTCGGCGACCAGTTCGGGCACCGCGCGCGAGGTGATCACGTTGTGAATGATCGTCGCGCCGATCTCGCGGCCCAGCTCCCGGGCGGCCACCAGGCTGGTCACCGTCGACGGCGACACGGCGTTGCCGCGCTCGTCGACCACGAAGCACCGATCGGCGTCCCCGTCGAAGGCCAGCCCGATGTCGGCGCCCGTCTCGCGCACATAGGCCTGCAGGTCCACCAGGTTGGCCGGGTCGAGCGGGTTGGCCTCGTGATTGGGAAACGAGCCGTCGAGCTCGAAGTACAACGGCTGCAACGTGATCGAGCCGATCGGGCCGAGCACGGCGGGCGTGGTGAGACCGGCCATGCCGTTGCCCGCGTCCACGGCGACCCGCAGCGGGCGCAGCCCGGTGGTGTCCACCAGCGACCGCAGGAACTGCCCGTAGTCGGCCAGCACGTCGCGATCGCTCACGCTTCCGGGCGCCCCGTCGTAGCCCTCGACGCCGGCGATCACGTCGTCGGCGATGACGCGCAACCCGGTGTCGGCGCCGACCGGTTTGGCGCCCGCGCGGCACAGCTTGATGCCGTTGTAGGCGGCGGGGTTGTGGCTCGCGGTGAACATCGCGCCGGGGCAGTCCAGCAGCCCGGAGGCGAAGTAGAGCTGGTCGGTGGACGCCAGGCCGATGCGGATCACGTCCAGGCCCTGACTGGTCACGCCGGCGGCGAACGCGGCGGCCAGCGCGGGCGAGCTGTCCCGCATGTCGTGGCCGATCACCACCTGCCCGGCGCCCTCGGCGCGCATCAGCTTGGCGAAGGCCGCGCCGAGGTCGGTGACCAGCGGCTGGTCGAGCTCTTCGCCGACCAGCCCACGCACGTCGTAAGCCTTGACGACACGGTGAACAGTCGCGGCGGGCCGAGACATGCGGGACTCCTGACGACGTGAACTCTTGGTCGTCAGCCTATCGGGCCGCACAGAGCTGGAGCCCTCGCGGTGCGTGAGGATTTCGCCTGCGGCAGGTCCGGACGTGGAACTAGTCGGTGGGATCGGGCAGCACGCGCAGATGACCTCGGCGCCGTCCGGACCGATGCTCGGGCGGCGCCAGCACGCTGCTGCTGGGGGCGGTGGCCTGGGCTCCGCCGTGATGGATGTGCGCGTCGGCGAAGCCGTTCACCGGCGTCGCGGCGCCGGCGTACGGCACGCCGCGATCGCCCCTCTCGCGCACCGCGTCGGCGAGGGCGACCAGGTCGTCCTCGTCAGGGTGGGCGGGCTCAGAAAGGAGCGGCGCGGCGTGGCGCACCAGCTCCCACCCGCGGGGCGCGGTGATCCGGCCGGCATGGTTGACGCACAGATCCCAGGAATGCGGTTCCCGCGCGGTCGCCAACGGACCCACGACTGCCGTCGAGTCCGAATAGACGAACGTCAGGGTCGCCACGGCGTAGTGCGGGCACCCGGGCCGGCAACAGCGACGGGGAACGTTCACGATCGAAAGGCTATCGTGAGCAAACGCCGCCGAAGCGCCGGACACGCGCAACTGCCCGGCCCTCGATGTGCAACCGTTACCATCGGCGCGTGGGCGATTCGCGCAGCTTCCCACGGAGAGATCGGTTTTCCGACGGTTCGGCTCCGCGACGAACCGCGACCCATCGACTCTTCCGCCGCGGCCGCGATATGCGCGGCCCGCTGCTGCCCCCGACCGTGCCGGGCTGGCGCAGCCGCGCCGAGCGATTCGACATGGCCGTGCTGGAGGCCTACGAACCGATCGAGCGGAGCTGGCAGGACCGGCTGGGCGAACTGGACGTGGCGGTCGACGAGATTCCGCGGATCTCGGCCAAGGATCCCGAGAGTGTGCAGTGGCCGCCGGAGGTGATCGCCGACGGGCCGATCCCGCTGGCGCGCTTGATCCCCGCCGGCGTCGACATCCGCGGCAACTCCACGCGGGCGCGAATTGTGTTGTTCCGCAAGCCAATTGAACGACGAGCCAAGGACACCGTCGAGCTCGGCGACTTGCTGCACGAAATCCTGGTGGCCCAGGTCGCCATCTACCTCGACGTTGAGCCGTCAGTCATCGATCCCACGATCGACGACGAATGACTTTCGCTGCGCGATGCGCTCAGTGCGCGTCGCGCCGGGCGTGCGTCAGATTATGCCGCGCTTGAGGCGGCGGCGCTCGCGTTCGGACAAGCCGCCCCAGATACCGAAGCGCTCGTCGTGCTCGAGGGCGTACTCGAGGCACTCGTGACGGACCTCGCAACCCAGGCAGATCTTCTTGGCCTCGCGGGTGGAACCACCCTTCTCCGGGAAGAAGGCCTCCGGGTCGGTCTGGGCGCACAGCGCCCGGTCCTGCCACTGGTCGGCGACCGGATCGGGCAGGGGCTCGGGCTCGAAAGCCATTGGCGCATCAGGGACCACGGTCAGATGCGGCCGAGCGGGGCGGTCCAGCGCCGGGTCGATGTCGGTGTACGGCGTGCTTGCCATGGCGCCTGGAAAAGTTTCGTAAGACATACGGTCGTCCGCCTCCTCAGCTTGATCAAGAGAGAGTGATTGGTTTCCCACTGTTCTGGTGTACAGACAATTCGAACAAGTGATCGAATCTCGGTCTGCGACACCGGAGTCGGCCGGCCAACCGGGAAATGACACTGATGTGATTAGACACGGCTTGACCTGCCGGGTCAAGCACTTCGGCGCATTTCCATACCATCTCGTGATCGAATTTCGGCGTTTCTGTTGTTTTGAGCCGTCGGCGTGTCGATCACACAACCCTCAACTTTCCCACCAGTTGCCCACAAGCGGTGGGGAACCGCAACTTTGAGGCACCCCCGGTGGGCCCGCCACGGCAGCGCCGCCGGGCAGTACTGTCGTGCAATGTGAAGGTCACCGTTCTGGTCGGTGGGGTTGGCGGCGCCCGCTTCCTGCTGGGGGTTCAACAGCTGTTCGGGCTCGGTCAATTTCACACGCAACGGCGTCCGGACACCGAAGACAACAGTCACGAGCTGACGGCGATCGTCAACATTGGCGATGACGCCTGGATCCACGGACTGCGAGTCTGCCCCGATTTGGACACGTGCATGTACACCTTAGGTGGAGGTGTAGACCCAGAGCGAGGGTGGGGGCATCGCGACGAAACCTGGCACGCCAAAGAGGAATTGGCGCGCTATGGGGTGCAGCCCGACTGGTTCGGACTCGGCGACCGTGACCTGGGCACCCACCTGGTGCGCACTCAGATGCTCAACGCCGGCTACCCCCTGTCGCAGATCACCGCCGCGCTGTGCGACCGGTGGCAACCCGGCGCGCGGCTGTTGCCCGCCAGTGACGACCGCTGCGAGACACACGTGGTGATAACCGATCCCGCCGACGGCAGCCGGCGGGCGATCCACTTCCAGGAGTGGTGGGTGCGTTACCGGGCCCAGGTGCCCACGCACAGCTTCGCCTTCGT
>DASTKA010000500.1:0-2232 GCA_035716165.1 Mycobacterium sp.
CCTTGGCGAGCTGCGCCGGGCGATCACGAATGTTGCTGTGCCCCATCATGAGTCGCCCGGGGTGGTGCGGCGCCGGCGGGTCATCGTGGCCATCACGGTGGTCCTCGGGGCCGTGGTGCTCGGGTTCTCGCTGCGGCGGCATCCGGGGGATGCGAGCTTCTACTGGCTGACGCTGGTGCTCGCGGGGGTGTGGACCGCGGGGGCGTTGATCTCCGGGCCGCTGCACCTGGGCGGCATCTGTTGGCGGGGACGCAACCAGCGACCGGTCATCACCGGGACCACGATCGGCCTCCTGCTCGGTGGGGTTTTCGTGGTGGGCGGGCTGATCGCCCGGCAGATCACGCCGGTGGCGGAGCTGATCACCCGGGTGCTGCTCTACGCCCACCACGGGTGGTATCCGGTGATCGTCGCGCTCACGCTGATCAACGGCGTCGCCGAAGAAGTCTTCTTTCGCGGCGCGCTCTATACCGCCCTGGGCCGTTATCACCCGGTCGTGATTTCGACCGTCCTGTATACGCTCGCGACGCTGGCCAGCGGCAACCCGATGCTCGGCTTCGCCGCAATCATTTTGGGCACGGTGTGCGCGTTCGAGCGCCGGGCCACCGGCGGTGTCCTGGCGCCGGTGCTCACCCACCTGGTGTGGGGCCTCATCATGGTTCTCCTGCTGCCCCCGATGTTCGGCGTCTGACGCGGCCTATTTGGCCGCAGCGACGACCTCGCGGGCGAGCGCGCGCATCGCGGCGGAGCGAGCCGGCCGAACGAAAAACCAGTACACGCGCCCCGGAATGCCCCTCGGCAGAAAGCTAGACCGCTGGGTGTAGCGGGCGCCGCGGCCGTCCTGGCGGGTGACCGTAATCTCGAGCCACTCCCGTCCCGGCGCTCGCCTGGTGGAACGCAGCCGCAGCAGGGTTTCCGCCGTGCGCTCCTCGACCTTCCAGTCGGCCGCGCGGGAGTTCACGACGTCCTCGGCCGCCTTCCAGACGTTCGCGGGTTCGGCGGTGGTCGCGGCGGCGCGCACATCGGTGTAGACGATCTCGCCCGCCCAATCCGGGTCGGTCGGCAGCGCCTCGGCGGGTTCGGACCGCAACGACGACCACGTCGGTTCGGGGACGCCACGCGCGGCCCGAGCAAGCGCCAGTTCGACGGCTTGCCGGTAGCCGGTCAGGCCACCGGGCGGTGGCGCGATGACGTCGTCGACGTCGTGATTGCGCATCACCGCATCGCATTCCAGCGATTCGATGAGCGGCCGCGCCAGGCCGGGCGGGATCGGGGTCACCGTGCCCACCCACAGGCTGGCGATCGTCGGAGTCAGAAACGGCAGCACGATCAGGTAGCGCTTGCCCAGGCCCGCCACGTCGGCGTAGACCCGCATCATGTCGCCGTATTCCAGCACGTCGGGCCCGCCGATGTCCCAGGTGCGCGACGCCGGGACCGGCGCCGTCGCCGCCGCGACCAGGTAGTACAGCACGTCGCGCACGGCGATCGGCTGGATCTTGTTGTGCACCCATTTCGGCGTGGTCATCACCGGTAACCGGTCGGTGAGGTGCCGGATCATTTCGAACGACGCCGACCCCGAGCCGACCACGACCCCGGCCTGCAACACCACCGTCTCGATGCCGGACTCGATCAGCGCGTCCCCCACGGCCGTGCGCGACGCGAGATGCGGTGAGAGGTCGGTGCTTTCGGGATGCAGCCCGCTCAGGTACACGACCCGCCGCACCCCGGCGCGCCGCGCGGCCGTCACCACGTTGCGGACGGCGCGGGTTTCCTCGGCGGTGAAGTCCTTCGAGGTGCCCATCGAGTGGACGAGGTAGTACACCACGTCGATGCCCTCGAACGCGGCGGTCAGCGAATCGACGTCACCGAGGTCGCCGCGCACCACGTCGGCCTGTTGCCGCCACGGCACCTGCGCGAGTTTGTCGGGGTTGCGCGCCAACGCACGAACGCGATGGCCCTCGTCCAGCAGCCGGGGCACCAGGCGCCCGCCGATGTAGCCGGTCGCTCCTGTCACCAGGCACCGCACCTGTTCGGGCATCGATCCTCCGTCGTCGGTCAGCCAGTGGGGTCTGAGGAGGATTACCGCATCGCGGTGGGATTAAGCGTTGCGGCCGATCACCGCAACGACTTTCAGCGGTCGGTGAAGTTGGCGGCGCGCCGCTGCTGGAAGGCCGTCGCCCCCTCGACGAAGTCGGGCGACTTCAGCAGCACCGACTGTCCGTCGAACTCACGCTG
>DASTKA010000501.1:0-3737 GCA_035716165.1 Mycobacterium sp.
ATGCCGGCGGGGCTGAATTCGGCCGCCGACTGGTGCGCGTAGTTCACGCAATACAGGCCGGACTGGTCGGCGCGGCACCGGTACTCACCGAACGAGAGGGAATCCCCGTTCGCCAGTTCCGGTCCATTGCCGTTGATGAACGGGCCAGGGTCGGCTCGAGCCGATCCCACCTGCAGGTTCATCCCGTCGAAGCTGATCCAGCCGCCCTGCCAGTGGCCGTAGGCCGTCGCGGGCGCGGGCGGCGGATTGGTCAGACTCACCAGGCAGACCAGCGCGGCGCCGGTGTGCTTGGCGTCGGTCATGCAGGACACCTTGCCCGCCATCACCGTCACTGCGATGTCGTCGCCCAGTGCCGTGGCGGCCCCGTCGCGCGTGGCCGTGTGAAAGCGGCCCGGATCGGCCGGGTGACCGGCCTCGATCCACGCGATGACGTCGGAGATGGCCGCTCCGGCGGCGGGCGCGGCGGTCGGTCCCGGTGGTTTGTTTCCCGGCGTTGCGGCACCGGGCGACGTCTGGCTGGTGTTGCCGGCGGGCTCCGAATGGCCGCCCGTGGTGTGTGAGCACCCGGCGACCAGCAATGACGCGGCGATCACCGCAGCTATCCGCATTCAGAAAGGCTAACCGCCGCGCCGGGCAATTAAGGCGCTGCGCGCGCGTTACGACCCTCATGTCGGTTACCGTCGGGTTATGCACCAGCGCACTGTCCGCGCACGCACGGCCATCGGCACCGTCGAAGGCTTCACCCGCGACGGGGTCACTCGGTGGCGGTCGATCCCGTACGCCCGCCCGCCCGTGGGAAACCTGCGCTTCCGGGCGCCGCAGCCCGCCCAGCCCTGGTCCGGTGTCCGGCACTGCCATGGCTTCGGCAACTGCGCGCCCCAACAGCGTCGTTACACCCTGCTCGGCATGTCGGGTTTGGGTGTCCGCTACCAGCCGATGAGCGAGGACTGCCTCACCCTCAACGTCGTGGCGCCCGAGGAGGCCGCCGAGGGGCCGCTGCCCGTCATGGTGTTCATCCACGGCGGCGGCTACTTCCTGGGCAGCTCTGCGACACCGCTGTATGACGGTGCGGCGCTGGCGCGCCGGGGATGCGTCTACGTTTCCGTGAACTACCGGCTGGGCGCGCTGGGGTGCGTGGACTTCTCGTCGTTGTCGACGCCCGAGATCACCATCGACAGCAACCTGTACCTGCGCGATCTGGTGCTGGCGCTGCAGTGGATTCGCGACAACATCGCCGGATTCGGGGGCGATCCGGACAACGTGACCATCTTCGGCGAGAGCGCCGGTGCGTGCATCACCGCCTCCCTGCTGGCGGTGCCGGCCGCCAAAGGGCTGTTCGCCAGGGCAATCTCGGAAAGCCCGGCCTCGGGTCTGGTGCGCTCGAAAGAGGTTGCGGCAGAGTTCGCAAACCGGTTCGCCAACCTGCTGGGCGTGCGCAGGCAGGACGCCGCCAACGCGCTGATGCGGGTGTCCGCGACCCACCTGGTGGAAACCCAGCACCGGTTGATCGATGAGGGCATGCGGGACAGGCTGGGCGCCTTCCCGATTGGCCCCGTCTTCGGTGACGACATGCTGCCGCTGGACCCGGTCGAGGCGATGCGCCGCGGGGAGGCCCACCGCGTGCCGCTGATCGTGGGCACGAACGCCGAAGAAGGACGGTTGTTCACCCGGGTCCTGGCGATGTTGCCGACCAACGAGACGATGGTCGAAGAACTACTGGCCGAAGCGGAACCCGCTATCCGCGAACGCATTACCGCCGCGTATCCCAACTATCCCGAACGGGAGGCGTGCGTACAGCTCGGCGGCGACTTCGCATTCGCCTCGGCGGCCTGGCAGATCGCGGAGGCCCACGGTGCGCATGCGCCGACCTACCTCTACCGGTACGACTACGCGCCGCGCACGCTGCGCTGGTCCGGTTTCGGGGCGACGCACGCCACCGAGTTGCTCGCCGTTTTCGACGTCTACCGCACCAGATTCGGTGCGTTGTTGACCGCGGCGGCCGACCGGCGGGCCGCGTTGCGGGTGAGCAACCAAGTGCAACGGCGCTGGCGCGCCTTCAGCCGAACCGGCGTACCGGGGGAGGACTGGCCCCTGTACACCGCCGACGATCGTGCCGTCATGGTGTTCGACCGCAAGTCGCGCGTCGAGTTCGATCCACACCCGCACCGCCGAATGGCATGGGACGGCTTCTCCCTGGCACGGTGACCTGGCACGCTAACCCTCATGCATGCCGAGACCGAGCAAGTCATCGAACGACCCAGCGACCTCACCGCCGAATGGTTGGCCGCGGTGATCGGCACCGGGCCCGTCGCCGACTTCTCGGTGGAGCGCATCGGTACCGGCCAGATGAGCGAGTGCTACCGGGTCCGGCTCACCTATGCCGAGGCCGAAGATGGGCCCGGGTCGGTGGTGCTGAAGGTCGCGGCCACCGATCCGGTGAGCCGGCAGACCGGGCTGGCGCTGGGGCTCTACGAGCGGGAAGTGCGCTTCTACGGCGACATCGCGCCGCGCCTGGGTGGGCCTATCGCGCCCTGCTATCACGCGGCGGTCGACACCGCCACCGGAGTGTTCGATCTGCTGCTGGGCGATGCCGGGCCCGCGGTCGTCGGTGATGAAATCATCGGCGCCACAATAGAACAGGCCCACCTCGGCGTCGTCGAGCTGGGACGGCTGCACGGGCCCCTGCTCGGCGATGCCTCGCTGGCCGAGGCGCCGTGGCTCAACCGCGAGGCGCCGCTGAACCAGGCGATGATCACTCCGCTGTATGCGGGTTTCGTCGACCGCTACGGCGACCAGATCGCACCTGAGCACCGCGTGGTGTGCGAACGTCTGGTCGCCGCGTTCGACGGCTACCTCGCCCAGGAGGCGGAAGCCTCCGAGCGGGGCCGCGTCCAGGGCCTGGTGCATGGCGACTACCGGCTGGACAACATGCTGTTCGGTACCGAGGGCGCCGATCGCGCGCTGACGGTGGTCGATTGGCAGACCGTGTCCTGGGGTCCTGCGCTGACCGACCTGGCCTACTTCCTCGGTTGCGCGCTGCCCGCGGACAGTCGCCGGCAGCACTACGACGCGCTGCTGCGGGCCTACCACGAGGCTCTGGGGCCTGCGGCGCCAATGACTCTGGCCGACGTCGCCGACGGTGTGCGACGGCAGAGCTTCTTCGGGGTGATGATGGCGATCGTCTCGTCGATGCTGGTGGAGCGCACCGACCGCGGCGACCAGATGTTCATGACGATGCTGCGACGGCACTGCGATCACGTCCTCGACACGGACGCGCTGTCGACGCTGCCCGAAGCGGCGGCACCCGAGCCGTTGCGGCCGGCGGCCGAGGACGAACTCGCCCACGATCCCACCGCCGAACCGCTGTGGAGTGAGAGTTGGTACGCCGACTTCGCCGACGCGGCACAGGGATTGGGCGGCTGGTTCCGCCTCGGCCGGGTGGCCAACGAGCAGACCGCGTGGGTGCACGTGTTGCTGTGCGGCCCCGACATACCGACCGTGGCCGTCGACGCGCAAGTGCCGTTGCCGTCGGATCCGTGGTTCCTGCGGACCGATGACTTCGAGCTGGGGCATTCGGCCGACGCGCCGCTGCAGAACTACCGCGTCGCCGTGCGGGCGCGGGCCCGGGCTTACGACGACCCGTCGGGCTTGCTGCGGGGCGAATCGGGAACACCCGTCGAGATGAGTGTGAACTTGGTGTGGGCCACCGACGGCACACCGTACAAGTATGGGCTGAC
>DASTKA010000502.1:0-2963 GCA_035716165.1 Mycobacterium sp.
CACCGCGACCCCATCACCGTCGCGGTGCTCACGGCCGCCAAGGCACTAGCGCAGCGCGCGGAATTTCTCGAGCACCAAAAACAGGACCTCACTGCGCAACTGGACGACCTTGTCCAGCAGCTCAATCCCGCACTACGCGCCGCCTTCGGCGTGGGTCCTGATACCGCCGCCCAATTGCTCGTCACCGCCGGTGCCAATCCGCATCGGCTGCGCTCCGAGGCTGCTGACGCTCACCGAAAGTGACCAGTGTTGCTCATTGAAAGTGACCACCCTCGGCGTCGTTAAGGGTAGCGCTCGGTGATCACCTCCGGTGTTTGAACGTGTGCGGCGGCGGCGGGGATGACGACGGCGATGACGGCGAGTTCGTGTTGGCAGTGGGGGCATCGGACGGCGCCGTTGGCGGCGGCAGCGGCGTTGTCGAACGGCTTGATCAGCGCAACGCCGTTGGGGACGCCGTCGGCGACGTTGTTGACGACGTCGTTGGCAACGTCGTTACGGACGCGGCGGTTTCGGGCATCCCAGTCGGCACCGCGGCAGCGTTGCGAGCAGTAGCGGCGGTTGGGGTTTCGGGTGGTGACGGTGATCGGGGTGCCGCAGTGCGCGCAGTCGCGGGTGGTCATGGCCGGTCCTCGGGGTGCAGGGCGCGGCGCAGCGCGTCGCTGCGCTGCTGGTGGGCGCGCATCCGGTACGAAGGCCCGTCGATGGAGACCACGATTCCGGTGTGTAGTAATCGATCAAGGATGGCTGCGGCCAGCATCGGGTCGGCGAGCCGCTCGCCCCAGCCGGCGATGCCGGTGTGGGAGGTCAAAATGGTCGAGGATTTCAGGTAGCGCCGCGAGATCACCTCGAACAGTGCGGTGTTGGCGTCAGGATCGGGATGGGTGCGCGCGTAGGCAAATTCGTCGATGACCAGCAGCCTGGGGCCGCAGAAGAACCGCATTGTGGTGGCCCAGCGACCTTCCAGGGCGGCTTTGCGGCAGCGCTTGGCCAGCTCGTCGGCGGTGGTGAAGTAGACCCGGTGGCCGGCCTGGGCGGCGGCGCGGGCCAGTCCGATGGCCAGCATGGTCTTGCCGGTGCCGGGCGGACCGACGAACAAGATGTTGCCGGCGTCGTCGAGGAACCGCAGCGAGGCCAGCTCGCGGATGAGTTTTTCGTCGACCCCGGGCTGGGCGGTAAAGTCGAACGCATCCAGACTGGATTCTGTTGGGAGACAAGCGAACCGCAGCCGCGAAGTCAGGCGGCGGGCCTGGGTGGTTTCGACTTCGACGGCCAGCAGCTGCTCGAGCACGTCCACCATGGAGCGGTCCTGGTCGCGGGCGGCATCCAGGACGCCCGGCAGCGCCTCGGCCGCCGCTGGCAGCTTGAGGAAGTCCAGGTGATCGCGCAGCCGCTGATAGGTGGCGGCCTGGCCGGTGGCGCTCATCGGGCCTCATCCTGGTCACGACGAGTCGACCGGATCGGCCGGGCGGCGGCGGCGTAGCGGGCGAAGTCGGCGATGACCTGCTCACCGGCGACCGAGCGGCTCTCATTGCGGATACGGTCGGCCTCGGCCAGCGCCTCCAGAGTGGGTGGGCGGCGGTGTTTGCGCCGGCACGGTGGCCGGTCGGCGAAGTTCGCCAACACCACCTTCTCCAGTGCGGCCACATGCTCGTCGGAGCGCACCATCGCGCCAGCGCCGTCGGCGGCGCGGCGATGGCGGGCCAAAACCACACCGGTGTCGGTGGCCACCTCCAGCACGGTGTCACCGAGCCGGTGGCGCACCAACAACCTGCGGCCGGTGTGACCAGGCGGCACCGAATAGGTGTTGCCGCGGAAGGCGATTAACGCCTGGTTGCTCACCGTGCGGATCACCTGCAGCTCTGCTGGGTACGGCGCCGGCACCGGCCGTAGCCCCTCGGCATCGGCCAGCGCCCCCACTGTGGTGGCGATGCCGTCGCGGCGGCGTTTGCGCCCGTCCAGACGCACACATAGCCGGTCGAGCCCGGCTTGGGCTTGGTCCTGAGTCGCCTCGTCGGCGACGGTGCGCCACCAGCGCTGGGTGATCACCGCGGCGGCTTTTTCCACCGCGCCCTTGCGCCAAGCATGATAGGCCGGACACACATCGATGCCCACCGCATAATGGCGCGCGATCGGCCCGAACGACACCTGCAGCCGCCCGCTGTGCGGTTGAGCGACCGTGGACATCCGATCAAAGCGCCACCGCCGGCTGATCCCGCCCAGGCGGCGGGTCACCGCATCCAGGCCTTCCACCAGATGCGGCTGATCGGTCGACTCGGCCAGCCAGCCGCGCCAGCGGCCCGAGTGCGGCAGCGCCCCGATCAACACATAGGCCGACTTACCCCAACCCCACCCGACGGGTGAATCGGGCAATTCTACCCAGTCCCACTGGGTTTCGGCTCCCGGCGGATGCTCAATCACCGCCCGGTCGACGGTCTTGGCCTGCTTGCACGCGCCACACACCGGCCGCAGCGCACGCTCGCGGATAATCCGGGTGAACGACGAATACGACCCGGTGTAGCCCAGCGCGGTGATCTCATCGAACAACGTCGTAGCCCACACATGCGGGTCGGCGGCCAGCCGCAATCGGCAGTACTCGGCGAACTCGCTGAACCCGTCCGGCGCCGAGCGGGCACGCACCCCCGGCATGCACTCCCCGGACAGATAGCGGCGCACCGTCAAGCGGGTCACCCTAAGATGGCGGGCGATCGCGCTGACCGTCCAGCCCTGACTACGTAAAGCTTGTGCTTCCACAACCAACTCCCATGCGAGCATCTGAGGCGCGGCCCCTTCCAATGACTTCCGGACTCTGACACCCGGAGCCTGGAAGGGGTCCGCCTACAACCAGCGGATCTCAAACGGCGAGTCGCCTGGGGTGGTCACTTTCAATGAGCAGGACTGGTCACGTTCAAATGAGCGGCGGCAAGGCCTCCTTCGCCGCACTATGCGGGGCGGCCCCCGTCCCG
>DASTKA010000503.1:0-3123 GCA_035716165.1 Mycobacterium sp.
CTGCAGCGCGGGCAGGCAGCGCTCACCGGCCCGGTCGCACGTGGCGATGCGGCCGCGGTCGCCGGCCATCTCGCCGCGCTCAATCAAGTCGGGCCGGAGTTGGCGCAGGCGTACCGGGTCAACGCCCTGCGGACCGCCCAGCGCGCGCACGCCCCCGAGGACGTCGTGGAGGTGCTGGCGCCATGAGGCCGGGCTCACCGCCCGCGTTCACGGCGGGAGAACTCAACGTCTATTCCGCCCCGCGCGACGTCACCGACGTCAGCAGCGCCCTGCGCCACACCGGGCGCCGGGTGATGCTGGTACCCACCATGGGCGCACTGCACGACGGCCACCTGGCATTGGTGCGCGCGGCCAAGCGGGTGCCCGGTGCCGTGGTCGTGGTGTCGATCTTCGTCAACCCGTTGCAGTTCGGCGCCGGCGAGGACCTGGACGCCTACCCCCGAACCCTGGATGACGACGTCGCCCTGCTGCGCTCCGAAGGGGTCGAAATCGTCTTCGCCCCAACGGCTGCCGCTATGTATCCCGATGGCCTGCGCACCAGCGTGCAGCCCGGCCCGCTGGCCGCCGAGCTCGAGGGTGGCGCCAGGCCAACCCATTTCGCCGGTGTCCTCACCGTGGTGTGCAAGCTGCTGCAGATCGTGCGACCCGACCGGATCTTCTTCGGCGAGAAGGACTATCAGCAGCTGGTGATGATCCGGCAGATGGTCGCCGACCTCAACATCGACACGCAGGTCGTCGGGGTGCCGACGGTCCGGGAGTCCGACGGCTTGGCGATGTCGTCGCGCAACCGCTACCTTGACCCCACGCAACGCGAACTGGCCGTTACGCTTTCGGCGGCGCTGACCGCGGGCGCGCACGCCGCGCACCACGGCGGTGCGGCCGCACTCGCCGCAGCGCGTGCGGTGCTCGACGCAGTGCCCGACCTCACCGTCGACTACCTCGAGCTGCGCGACGCGGGCCTCGGCCCGGCGCCCGCTCACGGCTCGGCCCGGCTGCTGGTCGCGGCCCGGCTGGGCGCCACCAGGTTGCTGGACAACATCGAAATGCAGATCGAAACACCCGCCGGCACCGCTGGGCCGGACGGACAATACGCCCAATCACCTTGGAGGAACTGATGTTACGGACGATGCTCAAGTCGAAGATCCACCGGGCCACCGTCACGCAGGCCGACCTGCACTACGTCGGCTCGGTCACCATCGACGCCGATCTGATGGAGGCCGCGGATCTGCTCGAGGGCGAACAGGTGACCATCGTCGACATCGACAACGGCGCCCGGCTCGTCACCTACGCGATCACCGGCGAACGCGGCAGCGGTGTGATCGGAATCAACGGTGCCGCGGCACATCTGGTCCACCCCGGCGACCTGGTGATCCTGATCGCCTACGGGACCATGGAAGAGGCCGAGGCGCGGGCGTACCAGCCACGGATCGTCTTCGTCGACGCCGACAATAAGTCGATCGACCTCGGTCATGATCCGGCGTTCGTACCCGACGATGCCGCCGAGCTACTCAATCCCCGGATCGTTGCGCAGTAGCCATGCTGCTGGCGATCGACGTCCGTAACACCCACACCGTCGTCGGGCTGATCTCGGGATCCAAAGAGCACGCAAACGTCGTGCAGCAATGGCGAATTCGCACCGAAGCCGAAATCACCGCGGACGAATTGGCGCTGACCATCGACGGCCTCATCGGCGACGACTCCGAACGGCTCACCGGCGCCGCGGCGCTCTCGACCGTGCCGTCGGTGTTGCACGAGGTGCGGCTCATGCTCGACCAGTACTGGCCGGCTGTGCCCCACGTGCTGATCGAGCCCGGCGTGCGCACCGGCATACCGCTGCTCGTCGACAACCCCAAAGAAGTCGGTGCCGACCGAATCGTCAACTGCCTGGCGGCTTTCCATCGTTTCAACAGCCCCGCCATCGTCATCGACTTCGGATCCTCGATCTGTGTGGACGTCGTGTCGGCCAAGGGTGAATTTCTGGGCGGCGCGATCGCGCCCGGGTTGCAGGTGTCCTCCGATGCCGCCGCCGCCCGCTCTGCCGCGCTGCGCCGAGTGGAGTTGACCCGCCCCCGTTCGGTCGTCGGCAAGAACACCGTCGAGTGCATGCAAGCGGGTGCGGTGTTCGGTTTCGCCGGGCTGGTCGACGGCTTGGTCGGACGCATCCGCGACGACGTGGAGGGCTTTGCCGGCGACGACGTCGCGATCGTCGCCACCGGCCACACCGCGCCGCTGTTGCTGCCCGAGTTGCAGACGGTCGCCCACTACGACCAGCACCTCACCCTGCACGGCCTGCGGCTGATCTTCGAACGCAATCGCGACGCCCAGCGGGGCCGGCTGAAGACGGCACGCTGAGGCTTTGCGCCGGAGCGCGCACCCAAAGCCGTCGGCGTGCCCTCAAAGTCCCGTCCTTTAAGCTGGCACGTCGTGAGTGCCGACGAGCTGGATATTCCCGAGCAGTATCGAATTCGCCGGGACAAACGCGCTCGGTTGCTCGCCGAGGGGCACGACCCCTATCCGGTCGCCGTCGAACGCACGCACACGCTGGCTCAGGTCCGTGCCGCCCATCCAGACCTGCCGGTCGACACCGCGACCGATGACGTCGTCGGCGTCGCCGGCCGGGTGATCTTCGCCCGCAACTCTGGCAAACTCTGCTTCGCCACGCTGCAAGAAGGCGACGGTACCAGCCTGCAGGTGATGATCAGCCTCGATAAGGTCGGCCAGCAATCCCTCGACGCATGGAAGGCCGACGTCGACCTCGGCGACATCGTCTACGTGCACGGCACTGTGATCAGCTCACGGCGCGGCGAACTGTCCGTGCTGGCCGATTCCTGGCAGATGGCAGCCAAGTCGTTGCGTCCGCTGCCCGTCGCCCACAAGGAGATGAGCGAGGAGGCGCGGGTCCGGCAGCGCTATGTCGACCTGATCGTGCGCCCGCAGGCGCGCACGGTGGCGCGACAGCGGATCGCCGTCGTCCGCGCGATACGCAACGCTTTGGAACGCCGCGGGTTTCTCGAAGTCGAAACCCCGATGTTGCAGACGCTGGCCGGTGGCGCGGCGGCGCGGCCCTTCATCACTCATTCCAATGCACTAGACATCGATCTCTACTTGAGGATCGCGCCGGAA
>DASTKA010000504.1:0-4484 GCA_035716165.1 Mycobacterium sp.
CGGGGCCGCTCTGCGGGTCGGGCCTGTTGATCACCACGGTCTCGCTCTCGGAGTCGTTGGGGACCATGGGGACGCTCTCGGTGGCGCCTTGCGCGGTCTCGAAGCCGGACTCGGCCCCCCGCCCGTTGCTCGGTTCGGGGCGAGAATCGCGTGGGTCGAACCCGGGCCGTTTCGGCGGGCCGCCGCGGTCGGATTCGGATGGCTTGGGCATGGGTACTACTGTCCTCCCGCTTCGTCGGGTAGTTGCAGAGCTTAGCGACCGATAACCCGGCTCGGGGGGATGGCCGAGGTGCGTCACGCGGGTAAGACCGGCGAACTGCAGAATGGAGCCATGACGCCGACGCGAGATCTTCTAGGGCCCGACCCGATTCTGCTGCCCGGAGATACCGAAGCCGAGGCGGAACTGCTCGCCGGTGAGAAGCCCGGCATCGTCGCCGCCGCGCATCCGACCGCGTCGGTGGCCTGGGCGGCGCTGGCCGAGCGGGCGCTGGCCGACGACAAGGCCATCACCGCCTACGCCTACGCGCGCACCGGCTACCACCGCGGTCTGGACCAGCTGCGCAGGAACGGCTGGAAGGGCTTCGGCCCGGTGCCCTACTCGCACGAACCCAACCGCGGCTTCCTGCGGTGTGTGGCGGCCCTGGCGCGCGCCGCCGACACGATCGGCGAAACCGACGAATACGCGCGGTGTTTGGACCTGCTCGACGATTGCGACCCGGAGGCGCGCAAAGCGCTCGGGCTCGGCTAGAAGCTGTCCGAACAGTCGGTGTCGTCGGGGCAGTCGATCTGGACGGTGGCGTGCTGCAGTCCGCGAGCCGACAACACCGCACGAGCGTCTTGCAGCACCCGGGCGGAGTCGCCGGCGCTGATCAGGTGTGCGGTGCACATGTCCTTGCCGGGGGACAGCGTCCACACGTGCAGGTCATGCACGTCGCTCACTCCGTCGACGGCGCTGAGCGCGGCGCGTAGTTCCTCGACGTCGATATGGGTCGGCGACGATTCGGAGAGGATCCGCAGCGCGTCGCGGGCGAGCGAAACGGCCCGGGGCAGCACCCAGAGGGCGACCAGCACGGCCACCACCACGTCGGCGTAGGGCCAGTGCGTCGTCACAGTCACCACGCCGGCGATCAGCACACCCAGGCTGCCGACGGTGTCGGCGACGACCTCCATGTAGGCGCCCTTGACCGCCAGGCTGCCCTGCGAGTGGGAACGCAGCAGCAGGGCGGCGACGAAGTTGGCGGTCAGCCCGGCGAGGGCGACCACGATCATCGGCACGCCGGGGACGGCGGGAGCCGCGCTGAGCCGCCGGATGGCCTCGTAGAGGATGAACGCCGCCACGCCGATCAGCAGCGCCGCGTTGGCGACGGCGGTGAACACCTCCGCGCGATGCCAGCCGTAGGTGCGGGCGGGCGACGAGCTGCCGCGGCGGGCCAGCGCGACGGCGGCCAGCCCCATGAAGACGGCGACGACATCGGTCAGCATGTGGCCGGCGTCGGCCAGCAGCGCGATCGAGTTGATCAGCAACGAGGTGACCAGCTCCACCACGAAGAACGCCGCCAGAATCGCTGCGGCCATGATCATGCGCGGGATCAGCCGAGCGTCGTCCGTGTCGCCCGGCGTGTGGTCGTGGCCTGCGCCCATGGGGCGAAATATATGCGCATAGGCGCATATATGGCAAGGTTCAGAACCAGCGGCTCCAGAATCGGGTCAACGCGTTGCCCCAGCCCACCAGCACATTCGGCACACCGGACAGGTCGAACAGCGACAGGACGAGCCCGAAGAACCATTGGTTGAGCACCGGCGCCAGGAGCAGGATCAGCAGGATCACGAAGCCCCACTGCTTGGCCGGCGCCAGCGCCCGCTGGGTCTCGCGACTCAGATGCGGTTCCAGGGCGTCGTATCCGTCCAGGCCCGGGATGGGCAGCAGATTCAGCAGCACGGCGGTGAGCTGAAGGAACGCCAGGAAGGCCACCCCGGCCCACAGCACCGCGTGCGCCGGGTCGAAGAACAACCGCGTCAGCACCAGCAGCAGCACCGCGATCACCAGGTTGGCGGCCGGGCCCGCCAGGCTGACCAGGGTGCGACGGGCGGGTGTCATGAACCAGGTCCGCACGTACACCGCCGCGCCGGGCAGGCCGATCCCGCCCAGCACGATGATCACCATCGGCAGCAGCAGCGACAGGGCGGGATGGCTGTAGCGGCGCGGGTCCAGCGTCAGGTAGCCGCGCACGGCGGCGTCGTGATCCCCGAACCGCCAGGCGGTCACCGCGTGCCCGAATTCGTGCAGGCACAGCGACACCAGCCAGCCGGCGATCACGAAGATGAACACGCCGGCATAAGCCTGCGGCCGGGTGCTGATCCCGGCCGACCAGGCCAACGCGGCGCCGACGCCCGTCAGCCCGATCAGGCCCAAGAAGATCGGGCTGGGCCGTACCGATTCGTGCTGGGAGGCGGGGAAGCTCACCGGTCGAAACTAGCGGACCGGCAGCCAACCTTCGATGTGGCGGTAGAACGCCGAGCGGCGGACGGCGCGGGGCGCGGGGACACCGTCACGCAGCACGGCGACACCGGTGCTGCCCAGTTGGGCCGCGCGGCCGGTGACCCACCGGCGCCACAGGCGGCCCAGGCCGCGGCCTTCGACCGTCGCGCGCAGGCCCGGCGAAGCCAGCATCGGTTCGATCCACACGCCGGCGACGTCGCCGTCGAACAGCGTCGTGTCGTCGACCACCGCCTCGCCATGGATGGACCGTGCGTCGTCCGGCGGCTTCCAGCTCGCCCGGGCGACGATCACCGAGCCGGTCTCGTCGCGGATCAGGGTCGCCCGCCGCGCCGAACCGCGCCTGGCCCTGCGCGCGGCCCGGCTTCCGGCCGGCAACCGATAGATCCGCGTTGCCCGGGTGCGCCGGCGCGGCACGTAGGCCACCTCGACGTCGAGCCGTTCCGCGCGCAACAACCGGGTCAGCACCGCCGCCAGCTCGGCGTCGCCGCCCACCACCACCAGCCGCCGGTAGGGGCCGATGGCGGCATCGATGGCCTCGGAGTCACCGGCGCCGGCGGCCCTTTGGACGGGCAGCCCGACCAGCGGCCGTGGCAGGCGACGGCCGCCGAAGACCACCGCCGCCGAGTCGGCGATGTTGGCGCCCGTCCCCACCGGCTCCGTCATGCCTGTCCGGCCACCTCCTGGCTTAAGCTGGTTTGCCCGGCTGCTCCGCCGGCCACCGGCGGCCCGCCTGGTCGCCAGGCTAGGGTGGGTCACCGGCTGGACCACAATACGCAGGCGAGATCAGGTGGGAGCGTGTCATGCCGGCAATCGTCCTCATCGGCGCCCAATGGGGCGACGAGGGCAAAGGTAAGGCCACCGATTTGCTCGGTGGGCGCGTTCAGTGGGTGGTGCGCTACCAGGGCGGCAACAACGCCGGGCACACCGTCGTCTTGCCCACCGGCGAGAACTTCGCGCTGCACCTGATCCCGTCGGGGGTGCTGACCCCGGGCGTCACCAACGTCATCGGCAACGGTGTGGTGGTCGACCCCGGCGTGCTGCTGGACGAGCTGAAGGGCCTCGAGGACCGCGGCGTCGACACCTCCAGGCTGCTCATCTCCGCCGACGCGCACCTGCT
Organism: Mycobacterium sp.; assembly: GCA_035716165.1. Taxonomy (GTDB): domain Bacteria; phylum Actinomycetota; class Actinomycetes; order Mycobacteriales; family Mycobacteriaceae; genus Mycobacterium. Next base: position 3,618 of record DASTKA010000504.1, read on the forward strand.
GTTGCCGTATCACGTGGCCATCGACAAGGTCACCGAGCGCTACATGGGAAACAAGAAGATCGGCACCACCGGCCGCGGCATCGGCCCCTGTTATCAGGACAAGATCGCGCGCATCGGTATCCGGGTCGCCGACGTGCTGAACCCGGAAGTGTTGACGCACAAGATCGAAGCCGCGCTCGAACTGAAGAACCAGATCCTGGTCAAGATCTACAACCGCAAGGCGCTCGACCCCCACCAGGTGGTCGACGCCCTGCTGGCGCAGGCCGAGGGTTTCCGGCACCGCATCGCCGACACCCGGCTGCTCCTCAACACCGCGCTGGAGGCCGGCGAAACCGTCCTGCTGGAAGGCTCACAGGGCACCCTGCTCGACGTCGACCACGGCACGTATCCCTACGTGACGTCGTCGAACCCGACGGCGGGCGGCGCGGCCGTCGGCTCGGGCATCGGTCCCACCCGGATCACCGCCGTGCTGGGGATCCTCAAGGCCTACACCACCCGGGTGGGCTCCGGTCCGTTCCCCACCGAGCTGTTCGACGAGAACGGCGAATACCTGTCGAAGACGGGCGGCGAATTCGGGGTCACCACCGGCCGGCGCCGACGCTGCGGCTGGTTCGACGCCGTCATCGCCCGCTACGCCACCCGGGTCAACGGCATCACCGACTTCTTCCTGACCAAGCTCGACGTGCTGTCCAGCCTGGAAACGGTTCCGGTGTGCGTCGGCTACCAGATCGACGGGTCACGCTGCTACGAGATGCCGATGACGCAAAGCGACCTGGGCCGCGCCGAGCCCATCTACGAAGAGCTGCCCGGCTGGTGGGAGGACATCTCGCACGCACGGGAATTCGACGACCTGCCCGCGAAGGCGCG
>DASTKA010000505.1:0-4253 GCA_035716165.1 Mycobacterium sp.
AAAAATGGAACAGTCAGCGGATGTTGCGGCCGCAAGGATAAGCCCATGCAACGCCCACGACACCAAAATACATGCTCGCCAATCAGTCGGGTGACTCACATAGAAATCCGCTCGTCGGCGCACTCTTGCACGGGGAGGCACCATGTCTGATTTTGTTTCTTCCGGTTCGCTGACGGATGGGGATACGCGGCGGGTGGTTGTGGTCGGGGCTGGGCCGACGGGGTTGACGGCGGCGCTTGAGCTGGCTTATCGGGGCGTGCCGAGCATTGTCTTGGATGCCGGGATGCAGCGCGGTGATGGTTCGCGGGCGATTGCAGTGCATCGCACGGCGCTGACGGTGTGGGAGCGGCTGGGGTGCGCCGCGCCGATGCTGGAAGAGGGTATTGCTTGGCGGGTCCGTCGCACGTTTTGTGGTGATCGTGAGCTGTATGCGCAAGTGATGCCGCCACCGATGCCGGGTGATGTGCCGACATTCCTAAATCTGCCGCAGTACCGCACCGAGGATTGCCTGATCCGCGCTGCTCAGGCAGCACCGCTGATCGACCTGCGCTGGCAACACAGGGTCGTGGGCGTCAATCAGAACCAGTCAGGCGTGAGCCTGCAGCTCGACACGCCTGCTGGGCTGGCTGAGGTGCGGGCGGTTTATGTGCTCGCATGTGATGGCGCCCGCAGTGCTCTGCGCAAGTTGCTCGGACTCGAGTTTCCGGGACACACCTACTCAGATCGGTTCCTCATCGCCGACATCCGCGCGCAGCTGCCGTTTCCTCCGGAGCCCCGATTTTTCTTCAACCATCCCACTAACCCCGGCTCCACCATACTGATCCATCCTCAACCGCACGGCGTGTGGCGCATCGACTGGCAACTGGGAAGGGTGACCGACATCGCCGCGCACCGCAGCCCGCAGGCCCTGAAGCGCCGGATCCAGGGTCTGCTCGGGGACGTCCCTTATGAGTTGGTGTGGCTAAGCGATTACCGTTTCCATCAACGCCTGCTCGATCGACTACGGCACGGCCGTATCTTTCTTGTGGGCGACGCTGCGCACCTGGTGGCCCCGTTCGGTGCGCGCGGTATGAACAGTGCCATCCATGACGCAGAAAATCTGGCCTGGAAACTGGCCTGGGTACTGCGTGGTGACGCGCCGGAGACTCTGCTCGACACATACGAGCGAGAACGGCACCCGGCGCTACGCCGCGATCAGCAGATCACCAACGCCACCATGCGGTTCATGGCACCTCGCACCGGGTTACAAAGACTGCGGCGTACAGCAGTCCTACGGCTAAGCACGAGATGCGTAACGGCGCGTCGCTGGGTGAACAGCGGCAAGATGAGCGAACCGTTCACTTACCAACGCTCCCCCATCCTCATCCCGGATACTGAGCCACGCCGAGCGTGGCTACACGCTCCTCACGTGGGCGCCAAAGCACCCGACGCACCGTGCACAATCCTTGACGGAGCTCCACGCCGCACGTGGCTGCGTCACCTGCTGGGCACTGGATTCCTCGCCCTTTACTTTGCCCACAACGAAGCGGCTTGGCGACTGTTCATCCAAGAGGTCTTACCGCAGAAGCCCCTCAACCTCACTCTCTGGCCCGTCCTATCGGACGTCCCCGAAAGCTCCCCGGGACTGCCCGCGATCTTGGATCACACCGGCCAGCTCACCCCGACCTTCAGTGCACAACCGGGTACGCTTTTCCTCATCAGACCCGATGGACATCTTGCCGCTCGCCGGCGTCACGCAGACGCAACCGAATTAACCCATCTCGTACAACTCGCCTCCGGCAATGCATTGACTCACATGACGTCAGGCTTCCACTCCAAGGCGGAGCGCACACCCTGCAGTAATGCACCGACGTCACTTGCCACATTGACCATCAAGAAACCCTGGCGAATTCGCTCGGCCGCGGCCTGCGGGCTAGAACAGTAGATACCAACCGGCAACCCGTGCGCATAGGCGGCCTGTAGGATCTCTTGGAGAGCGTCCCGCAGGATCGGGTGCGGATTTTCCGGATTAGGCTCCAGACCCAGCGAGATCGATAGGTCGACCGGGCCGACGAACACACCGTCCAGGCCTCGCACACCGAGGATTCCGGGCAGCTCGCCCAAGGCTGCCGCGCTTTCCACTTGAACGAACACGATAGTCTGCGCATTCGCCTCGCGCCGGTACTCAGGCATGGACAGCCCAAAAGTAAGACCAGCCCAAGCACTGCCAAAGCTGCGCTGACCCATGGGTGGGAACTTCGCCGCGGCGACTACCGCTTCCGCCTCCTCCTTGGAGTTGACCATCGGCGCGATGATTCCCCACGCCCCAGCGTCGAGCGCACGCTTGATATTTTCCACGTTACCTTGAGCCAACCGTACGATCGGCGCCCGACCCGCATCCGCAATGGCGGCCACCATCTGCGTCATGGTCTCCACACCGATCGGACCGTGCTCGACGTCGATCAGCAACCAATCGAACTCCAGACGAGCCAACAAGCGCGCGGCCGCTACGCTGGGCAAGCTCAGCCACAGACCCCGACTGGGTTGACGGTCGAGCAATCGACGTTTGAGCGTGTTCGGACGCATGCCGGGAATATACGGCGAGGACAACGGACGATCCGAAGTCTCTTCACAGCTGGAAGGCTGTCGGTCAGACGCGCGAGCTCGTCGTACCACTCGACGATCTGCACCATGGGCACGTCGTTGACCGAAGCCGGAGCGCCACGGTAGTGCTTGAGCAGCAAGTACTTAGCCATCGTGTTCTCCTTGGTGCTGGTGCGACCCATTTTGGTCACGTTCACCGCGGGGACGGAGCCAGTCACGGGTTCTCGACATCGCCGTGATCAGAAACGACCAGCGCCGTGTCCGCGGGCCTGCAACGCGGCGAGGGCCAGAGTGATGGCTGCCTCGCGGGAAAGGGCCCGACCCCGGGCTTCGTGTTGTGCGGCGCATTCGGCACCCAGGGCGCCGGCTAGCCGGTCCCGGACGTGCCGCACCTCTTCGGCGATGACCCGCACTCCGCCTCGTGCTTCGCCGGCGGCCTCCCGCAGCCGGTCGGAGGCCCCGAGGATCGCCGACGCCTGTTCGGCGTCGGCTTCGGCTTGCAGGATGAGCGCGGTGGTTTCCAGCGCGTCGGCCACCCACGATCGAGATCCCAGATCGGCGAGAAGACTCAGCAGCTCCACGAGAATGTCCGCAGCATGCTGGGAGTTGCGGGCAAGGACAGCTGTCTCCGCAGCGCGGATCAGCGCCATGGCGAGGACCGGTCGGGCTGGTAGGCGCCGAGCGGCTGCCACCGCCTCCTCCGCCAGGTGAAGTGCCCGTCCGCCGTCGCCGCAGACGGCGACGACGGGGGCGAGCGCGGCCAGCGCGTGCGGCTCGAGCCATTCGCCGAGGGGATCGCTGCGGGCCATGTCCACGGCCCGTTCGAAATGGTCCCGGGCCCGGCCGTATTCCCCGTCGACGGTCGCGGCCCAGCCGAGGTGGTTGTGGCACCAGCCGACCCCGTCGGGCAGGTCGAGACGCTCGAACCCGGCGAGCGCGGCCTCGAGGAAGGGGCGCGCGTCGGCGCCCTTTCCCGAAAGCAGCCGGTACTCGCCCCGGCCCCAGCAGACGCTGGCCAGGCGGCGATCGTCGCCGATCCGCTGGGCCAGCTCCGCCGCTTCACCGAACAGCTCGTCGCGGCGCTGCGAATCACCACCGAAAAGCAGAAGGGCGCGGCCGACCAGGGCCTCGACCCGCCCCGGATGGTTGGCGAGCGCGGGTGCGGAGAACTCGGGCTCGGAAAAGACGCGCTGCATCCAGATCTGACCGTCGGGATTGCCTAACCACACCCATGGCAACCACAGCCCCCCGATGAGACGCAGCACGGCGTCGGCGTCGCGTCCGGCCCATGACCATTCCAGAGCGGCGCGGAAGTTCTCCGCATCGGCGAACGCGCCACGGAGGAAATCGGAGCCCAGCGGCATGCCCCGCCATGCTGCAACGCGGGCGATGAAGACGTCTCGGTGCCGCCGCCGGGTGGCGGCCTGCTGGCCGGCCTCGGCCAGCTTTTCGGACCCGTACTGCCGGATGATCTCGAGCAGCCGGTAACGAAACACCGTGTCCTCGCTGTGCACGACGACAAGTGACTTGTCGACGAGCCGGCAGAGCACGTCGAGGGCGTCCTCGGGGGCCACACCGCCGTCCCCGCCCGATATCACCGCCTCGGCGGCCTCGGCATCGAAGCTGTCCGGGAACACCGCCAGGCGGGCGAGGGCGCGCTGTTCCACCGG
>DASTKA010000506.1:0-8474 GCA_035716165.1 Mycobacterium sp.
CCGCAGAGCGTCATCACGCTGGCCGAAGTACGCCGAGCATTCGACCCGCGTGGTCACCCGGGCCGCGAACGGATCGTGCGCGGCATCCCAGTGCTTGAGCCACTTCTTGAACGGGGGTTCTTGACCGTGCTTGATGGCCTCGTCGTGCAATAACTGCATCCGGGCCCGCAGGAACCCGTGGTTGTAGTACAGCTTGGACACCGCCCACGGCTCCCCGGCGTCGGCGAAACGGCGGAAATCGCCGGCCGCCTCGTACGCGCCGACCGAAACCTGGTGGCAGCGAATGTGATCGGGATGCGGATAGCCGCCGGTCTCGTCGTAAGTGGTCATCACGTGCGGACGGAACTCCCGGACCACACGGACCAACGCCTCGACCGACTCCTCGAGCGGAACGAGCGCGAAACAGCCGTCGGGCAACGGCGGCGGCGGGTCACCCTGGGGTAAGCCGGAGTCGACGAAACCCAGCCAGGTGTGTTCCACGCCGAGTATCTCGGCGGCCTTGGCCATCTCGTCACGACGGATCTCGGCGATGTGACCGTGCACCTCGGGCAGGTCCATCGCCGGGTTGAGAATGTCGCCGCGCTCACCGCCGGTCAACGTCACCACCAGCACTCGATGGCCTTCGTCGGCGTAGCGGGCCAGCGTGGCCGCGCCCTTGCTGGACTCGTCGTCGGGGTGGGCGTGCACCGCCATCAACCGCAATTCGCTCACGTGCCCCCTTGTCACCTCTGGTGATCGCCCGGTCTGACCCTATAATTCCAGTTCCCAGTTAGTTGCATGCTGTCGGCCGGTGCCGGGCAGCCGACAACCAGGCAAAACCAGCCATGACCGAAGCCCCGATCTCACGTCCGGAGGCCCGCTACGGGCGCTCCCGGCCGCCGCGCATTCCCCGGCGATGGGTGATCATCACGCTAGGTGCGCTGGTCGTGGTGGCCGGGCTTGTCATTGCCGTCATCGGTTATCACCGGTTCGGCACCAGCGACGTCAAGGGGACGATGGACGGCTATCGGGTGATCGACGACCAGACGGCGTCGATAACGATCAGCGTGACGCGATCGGATCCGTCGCGGCCGGTGGACTGCATCGTGCGGGTCCGCTCGAAGGACGGCAGTGAGACGGGCCGCCGAGAGCTGCTGGTCCCCCCGTCGGATGCGGCCACCGTGCAGGTGACCACGACGGTGAAATCCTTCGAACCCCCGGTGGTCGCCGACATCTATGGCTGCGGCACCGATGTGCCCGCCTACCTGCGGCCGGCGTGATCACCAATCCACAGCGAACTGCGAATATGGGGTCATCAACTGTTTGCGCGGTGGTAACATGGATGAATGCACGGTTCCGGTTGGGACCGTGTTGCTGCATTAGCGGCCGTGAGCAAAACGGAGCGGCAGCACACGGGGAGGGACCCGCAACTCCGGGCGGCGGAGTCAACAGAACTTAATCGCGGACTCGCGGAACAACATACGAGGAGCACGACAAGATGACGGACACTTCCGTGACCTGGCTTACCCAGGAGTCGCACGACCGGCTCAAGGCCGAGCTCGATCAGTTGATTGCGAATCGTCCGGTCATCGCCGCGGAGATCAACGACCGCCGCGAGGAGGGCGACCTGCGCGAGAACGGCGGCTACCACGCCGCCCGCGAAGAGCAGGGTCAGCAGGAGGCGCGCATCCGCCAGCTGCAGGATCTGCTCAACAACGCCAAGGTCGGCGAGGCGCCCAAGCAGTCCGGCGTCGCGCTGCCGGGGTCGGTGGTGAAGGTCTACTACAACGGCGACAAGTCGGACACGGAGACCTTCCTGATCGCCACCCGCCAGGAGGGCGTCAACGACGGCAAGCTCGAGGTCTACTCGCCCAACTCACCGCTGGGCGGCGCCCTGATCGACGCCAAGGAGGGCGAGACCCGCAGCTATGTCGTGCCCAACGGCAACACCGTCGAGGTCACGCTGGTCAGCGCGGAGCCCTACCACTCCTGACTAGCCTCGTTTCGGCGAGTGCCCGGCTGGCCGGGCGCGACAGGACGAGTGCCCGGGCATCCGCGCTCGCGATCGCCACTAGCCCAGCGCCTGCTCGAGGTCGGCCAGCAGGTCGGCGATGTCCTCGATGCCGACCGACAGTCGCACCAGGTCTTCGGGGACTTCCAATTGCGACCCGGCCGTGGACGCATGCGTCATGGCGCTCGGATGCTCGATCAACGACTCGACCCCGCCCAGCGATTCCGCCAGGATGAACACCCTGGTTTTGGCGCACAGGTCGCGGGCGGCCTCCCGCCCCCCGCGCATGCGCACCGACACCATGCCGCCGAAGCCGCGCATCTGTCGTGCGGCGATCTCATGGCCGGGGTGGGAGGGCAGGCCAGGGTAGAGCACCGCGCTCACCGCGGGATGCCCGGCGAGGAATTGCGCTACGGCCGAAGCGTTTTCGCTGTGCCGCTGCATTCGCAGCACCAGGGTCTTCAGGCCGCGCATGGTCAGGTAGGCGTCGAACGGGCCGGGCACCGCCCCGGCGCCGTTCTGCAAGAACGCGAACGCGTCGTCCAGCTCCTTGTCGTTGGTGACCAGCGCGCCGCCCACCACATCCGAGTGCCCGCCGATGTATTTGGTGGTGGAATGCAACACGATGTCGGCGCCCAGCGTCAACGGCTGCTGCAGCGCGGGCGACGCAAACGTATTGTCCACCAACACCTTTGCCGAACTCTGCTTGCCCAGCGCGGCCAGGGCCGCGATGTCGGCGATCGACAGCAGCGGATTGGTCGGGGTTTCCGCCCAGATCAGCCGGGTTCGCGGCGTGATCGCAGCGGCGACGGCGTCCAGCTCGTGCAAGGCCACCGGCGTGTACTCGACGTTCCATTGGGTGAACACCTTGTCGATCAACCGGAAGGTGCCGCCGTACGCATCGTTCGGGATGACGACGTGGTCGCCGGGCCGCAGCACCGCGCGCAGGGCACAATCGGTCGCGGCCATGCCCGAACCGAACGCGCGGCCGTAGGCGCCCTCCTCGACGGCGGCCAGCCCCGCTTCCAGCGCGGTCCGGGTCGGGTTGCCGGTGCGCGCGTATTCGAACCCGCCGCGCAGCGCGCCGACACCGTCCTGGGCGAAGGTGCTGCTGGCATAGATCGGGGCGTTCACCGCGCCGGTCGCCGGGTCCGGCCGATAGCCGGCGTGAATCGCCTTGGTGGCCAGTCCGGTGAACGCGTGGTGTCCTCCGGAGCCCGGGTGGTCGTCGCTCATTTGACGACCAGCCTAGGTGACGGCCGTCCTTTCGGCGGCGTCGATCGGCAGGCACACCGTCGTCATGATCTTGTCCGCCAGCGTTTGACGCTTCGAATCCCACAGCGGGAAAAGGAAACCGATGAAGCAGATGATCGCGTCGACGAAGTGCGCCAGCGAGCGCACCACCGATATCGCGAAGCCAAGGGGCCGGCCGGTGAGTTCGCTGACCACTTTGAACTTCATCACCGATTTGCCGATGCTCGACCCGGTGGTCCCCTGCCGATAGCCGTAGTTCCAGATCAAATAGAACAGCCCGATGATCGACGCCAGCCACTGGGCCACCATGCCGAGGGTCGAGTTCTGGGTGGCGCAGTACTGGTTGACCGAATACTGCGTGACGTCGGTGATGCACGCCGTCTGCTGGGTGGCGACCAGGATCGCGGTGCCGATGCCGTGCACGACGACGTACGGGAGGATGTCGATGATGAACGCCAGCGCCCGGGTGAGCCACGGCGTGTAGTCCTCCGTCGGCAGCGTGCGGATCGCCGGCCCGGGAGGCGGCGGCGCGTATCCGCCGGCCGACGGCGGAGGCGGGGGGTACGACCCGCCGGGCGGCGGTGGCGGAGGGGGCGGATAGGTACCGGGGGCGGACGCCGGCGACGGCGGCGGGGTCTCCTGTCCACCCGATGACGGCTGGTGCCCACCCGAGGGCTCGGACGACGAGGGAGGGGGCGGGTGAGCGCCGCCGGGCGGTTGATCGGTCATGGGCAACCTTCCACTCGGGTCAGCTGAACTAGGCCGAAACAGTACCCGAGCCGGTCACGGTGGGGCGACACGCGCGGCAAGCCGACGGCCGGGCGCGGCACCGAGAATCTATCGGCGCCCGGACAGCCCGCGAGGCCCCTCGGAGAGGAAACCCAGCAAGTCATAGCGGGTGATCACCCCCACCGGTTTGCCTTCTTCGACCACCATCAACGCGTCCCAGTCCCGCAGCGCCTTGCCGGCCGCGCTGACCGACTCTCCGGCACCGATCATCGGCAGCGGTGGGCTCATGTGCTGCGAGACCGCGTCGGCCAATTTCGCGCGGCCCTCGAAAACGGCGGACAGCAGTTCGCGTTCCGAGACGCTGCCGGCCACCTCCCCCGCCATCACCGGCGGCTCGGCGCCCACCACCGGCATCTGGGACACCCCGTACTCGCGCAGGATGCCGATGGCGTCACGCACCGTCTCGGACGGGTGGGTGTGGACCAGGTCGGGCAGCTCACCGGATTTGCGGCGCAGGACGTCGCCGACCCGGGACTGGTCGGTCGAGCCGTCCAGGCGGCTGCGCAGGAACCCGTACGACGACATCCAGGCGTCGTTGAAGATCTTCGACATGTAACCGCGCCCGCCGTCGGGCAGCAAGACCACCACGATCGAGTCGGGGCCGGCCTGCTCGGCGACCTTGAGCGCGGCGACCACCGCCATGCCGCACGACCCGCCGACCAGCATTGCCTCCTCGCGGGCCAGCCGCCGGGTCATGTCGAAGGAGTCGGAGTCGGACACGGCGATGATCTCGTCGGGAACCGTGGGGTCATAGGCCTGTGGCCAGAAGTCCTCACCGACGCCTTCCACCAGGTAGGGCCGGCCGGTACCGCCCGAATACACCGATCCCTCCGGGTCGGCGCCGATGATGCGAACCGCGCCGTTGGATACCTCTTTGAGGTAGCGGCCCGCGCCGGTGATCGTGCCGCCGGTGCCGATGCCGGCGACGAAGTGGGTGACTTTGCCGTCGGTGTCGGCCCAGATCTCCGGCCCGGTGGTTGCGTAGTGGCTGGCCGGGCCTTCCGGGTTGGCGTACTGGTCGGGCTTCCACGCGCCGTCGATCTCGGTGACCAGCCGGTCGGAGACGCTGTAGTAGCTGTCCGGGTGTTCGGGCGGTACCGCGGTCGGACACACGACCACCTCGGCGCCGTAAGCCATCAGCACGTTGCGTTTGTCCTCGCTGACCTTGTCGGGGCAGACGAACACGCACTTGTAGCCGCGGTGCTGGGCGACGAGGGCCAGCCCGACACCCGTGTTCCCCGAGGTGGGTTCGACGATGGTGCCGCCCGGCCGCAGCTGTCCGCTGGCTTCGGCGGCGTCGATCATCTTCACCGCGATCCGGTCTTTCGAGCTGCCACCGGGATTGAGGTATTCGACCTTGGCCGCCACGATGCCGGCACCGTCGGGGACGACGGAGTTCAACCGCACGAGCGGTGTGCCGCCGATGAGGTCACTGATGTGCTGCGCGATCCGCATGCGTTCATCGTCTCAGGCGGTTTCGCGCGGCGCACAACTACTCTCCGCGTTGGTTGCGCGTCTACTCCGTGGCCTCGCGGATGTAGTCACCGATCTGGCGCAGCGAGCGGATGGCCTCGGGCACCATCGGCGCGGCGAGCTGGAAGTCGTGGACCTGCCCCGGCCACACCCGCACCTCGGCCGGCACGCCGACCGCGGCCAGCCTGCTCGCCGCCAGCCGCGCGTCGTGCAACAGCACCTCGGAACCCGACACGTGAATCAGCGTGCGCGGCAAGCCCGGCTTGATGTGGTCTAGCGGCTCGTAGATCTCTTCGGGCTTCCCGTTGACTTTGTTCTTCGCGGCCGCACCGGCAACCAGCTCGGCGAGAGCGTCGAACGCCCCGGCCGTGAACATCGCATCGGTCTCGATGTTGGGGTGGGCCTGCTTGGGCTCCTTCGCCAGCTGCAACAAAGGCGAGATCGCCACCAGCGCAGCGGGATCCTCACCCTCCTCCTGCAGGCGTTGGGCCAGCGAGAGCGCCAGGTAGCCGCCGGCCGAGTCCCCGGCCAGCACGATCTGGTCGGGTTCGTACCCGCGCCGGCGTAGCGATTGGTACGCGTCGTGGCAGTCGTCGAGCGCCATCCCGACCGAATGCTTCGGCAGCAGACGGTAATTGACCACCAGGATGGGTGAGTCGGCGAACTTGGAAAGGGCTTCGACGAGCCTGCCGTGGGAGTTCGCCCCACAGGTCAGAAACGCGCCGCCGTGTAGGTAGAGGATCACGCGGCGCGTGCCGTCGGCGGGCAGCACCCCGGGCGCGCGCACCAGTTGCGCCGACGCATGAGGCAGCTTCACGGTTTCGCGGACGGTGGCCGACGCCGGAATGAGCACCCGGGCCGTGAGGTCGATGAGACCCCAGGGCCACGGCAAGTTGGGGACGTGGCTGCCGACGGACAGAATCGGCCGGATCGTCAGCCAGGAGGTGAGGTTCGCCAGTCGCGCGGCGATGCTGGGCCCGGATTCCAGGACCTCGACCGGGGCGCCGTCGCTGATCGCGAATTTGCGCGCCTGGGCTCGACGCGCTCTCAGGACGTCATGGGGCCGAACGGTAGTTGCCGATAACCCCGATTCCTTACTAGGTGCGGTCATGCTCAACACTCCTACGCCGTTGTAGTGCGATACAGCATGTGACGAGGAGACCAAGCTTCTGGTTCAGCCGTTTGCCAGAGCGCTCAGCCAACCCCTTGTCATCAGCTTGGCAGGCGTTGCTTAGTACAACGTAGGAAATTGCTGATTTGATACCACTTTTGCTTCGCAACGTGATCAGATCGTTTTCCAGCCGGCCGCGCGAATCTGTGAGCCGCACTAAACTTGCTTGCGTGACCATGCGGGTGCCACGCCGATCGGCGATCGCCCTGGCCACAGCGGGCGCGCTCGCCTCAACAGGAACCGCCTACCTGGGGGCACGCAGTCTGTTGGTTGGCCAGGCGACCCACGCGCGCACGATCATTCCGAAGTCATGGGACATCCCACCCCGCGCGGACGGCGTGTACGTGCGCGGCGGCGGCCCGGTCCAGCGGTGGCACCGCGGCATGCCGGTCGACCTCCACCTGATGATCTTCGGCGACTCGACCGCCTCGGGATACGGCTGCATGAGCGCCGAGGAAGTGCCCGGCGTGCGCATCACCCGGGGTTTGGCCGAACAGACCGGTAAACGAATCCGTTTGAGCACCAAGGCAATTGTGGGCGCGACCTCCAAGGGCGTGTGCGGTCAGGTCGACGCCATGTTTGTGGCCGGCCCACCGCCGGACATCGCGGTGATCATGGTCGGCGCCAACGACGTGACCGCGCTGAACGGCATCAGCCAGTCGGCGCAACGGCTGGCGTTGACCGTCCGGAAGTTGCGCACCCGCGGCGCCGTCGTGATCGTCGGCACCTGCCCGGACCTCGGGTTCATCAGCGCCATTCCGCAGCCGCTGCGATCGCTGGCGCACGAGCGTTGCCTGCAGCTTGCGCGTGCCCAGACCGCGGCGGTCCGGTCGGCCGGTGGTGTGCCGGTGCCGTTGGCGCAGCTGATGGCGCCCCAATTCCGCGCGACACCGGACGTGATGTTCTCCGCCGACGGCTTTCATCCGTCGGCACCCGCGTATGCGCTCGCGGCCGACGCTCTGCTGCTCGCGCTGTGCGACGCGCTGGGCGAGAAAGTGGAGCGTCCGCCGCTGAGCCCGCCGGTGCCGGCGGCGGCGCCGATGCTCGGTCAGCGGCATACCCGCAGCAGCGTGATGTCCCGGCTGTGGCGGCGTCCGGCACCCGGACCTGCCCCGTCTTCGTGCCCCGAGGTCGGCAGCGACTAGATTTGTTCTCGCCGGTCGGAGTGCACGATGGTCGACGCGAGCCAGCCCCATCTGTGGGATCTGCAGAGATCTGAAGGGAACAACCATGCCTGAAGCCGTCATTGTCTCAACCGCCCGCTCGCCGATCGGCCGCGCGATGAAGGGGTCGCTGGTCAACATGCGCCCCGACGATTTGACCGTCCAAATCGTGCGCGCCGCCCTCGAGAAGGTGCCCGCGCTGAACCCGCACCAGATCGACGACCTGATCCTGGGCTGCGGCCAGCCGGCCGGTGAATCCGGATTCAACCTGGCGCGCGTCATCGCCGTTCAACTCGGCTTCGACTTCCTGCCGGGCACCACCGTCAACCGGTACTGCTCGTCGTCGCTGCAGACCTCCCGGATGGCCTTCCATGCGATCAAGGCCGGTGAGGGCGACGCGTTCATCTCCGCCGGTGTCGAAACCGTGTCCCGCTTCGCCAAGGGCAGCGCCGACTCGTGGCCGGACACCAAGAACTCGATGTTCGGTGAGGCGCAGGAGCGGTCGGCCGCCGCGGCCGAAGGCGCCGACGAGTGGCATGACCCGCGCGCCGACGGCAACGTGCCCGACGTGTACATCGCCATGGGGCAGACGGCCGAAAACGTCGCGCTGTTGACCGGCATCAGCCGCGAAGAC
>DASTKA010000507.1:0-5393 GCA_035716165.1 Mycobacterium sp.
GTTACCCAAAATACGCCGTCAAGCAGCCCAGATCAACGGGTCTTCCCGACCGGCCGACGCCCCCCGCGTCCCTTTTGCGACAGGCCGCAGGCACCCGAAAGACAGCAGTTGCACGCATCCCTCGTTCGCTGCCGGTGAAAGGCATTTCATAAACGATGCAACGGTGTAATCATGTAATCATGAAAGCCCATCACACACACGGGCGGCGGTACGGCCGCCCCGGTGGCTGGCAGCAAGCCCAGCAACCCGACGCCAGCGACGCCGCGGAGTGGTTCGCCGGACGTCTTCCCGAGAATTGGTTCGACGGCGACCCCACGGTGATCGTCGACCGCGAAGAGATCACCGTCGTCGGTAAGCTTCCGGACCCGGCGAGCGCGGAAAGCGAAGGCAGCGAGGCCCGAACGGCCGGGCGAGCTTCACGATTCCGCGAAGACACCCGCTCGGAGCGAATGCACATCGCCGACGAAGCGCAGGATCGCTACGGACGCAAGGTTTCCTGGGGCGTCGAGGTCGGCTCCAAGACGGGGACCGAGCGAATCCTGTTCACGCACATCGCAGTACCGGTCATGACGCGGCTCAAGCAACCCGAACGCCAGGTGCTCGACACGTTGGTCGACGCCGGCGTCGCCCGTTCCCGCGCTGATGCTCTCGCCTGGTCGGTGAAGCTGGTCGGTGAACATGCCGAGGAGTGGCTGGCCAAATTGCGCGGCGCGATGTCGGCGGTCGACGACCTACGCGCGGAAGGACCAGATCTTCAGTCGTGACAAGGCCGTAGCGGATCGGCCTTGCTCGTCAGCGCGGATCGGCCCCCCTGAAACGGGCCGTCGATCGCCTAGGCGGGCTGACCGGAGAATTGCGGGCAGTAGGCCTGCGTCGCCGCCTTCACCACGTTGGCCGCCTGCGGCGGAGTCAGGCTGGTGTGCCTGAAAATTCCGACGGCGACGGCGGTCGGCGTTTTGCCGGCGGCCAGTTCGGTGCACACCTGGTGGCCCGTCTGCACGGCAGCTTGAGTCGTCGGGAAAGAGACACCGAGGCTTTGCATCTGGCTCAGGAACGCCGCGTCGGCGGTCTGCACGGCGCCGGCAGCGGCGGTGCCGGCGAAGCCGACGGCGGCAAGCCCGATGGCGGCGACGCCGATCGCGGTGGTGGCCATGGTTATGATGCGGTGGAAGAACATTGCTGCCAGCCCCTTTCAGGCGCGTTATTGAGTAGGACGCACTCAGCGTCTCGTTTGTTCCTTGGTGCAATCTCAATAACTTCTTGGTAGCGATCGCGGACGCTTATCAATGCGCTCGCCGGGCGCTGCGCGATACGCGTCGCTATGCCTGCGTCATCGCATAGTAGGCACCGCGCCGGGCCAGCAGCTCAACGTGACTGCCCTGTTCGACGATCCGGCCGGCCTCGACCACGACAATGCGGTCGGCATCGCGAATAGTCGAAAGGCGATGCGCGATAATAAAACTCGTGCGATCGCGGCGCAGTTCACACATCGCGTGCTGGATCAGGGCCTCGGTGCGGGTATCGACCGAGCTGGTCGCCTCGTCGAGGACCAACAATTGTGGGCGGGCGAGAAATGCGCGTGCGATGGTGATCAGCTGCTTCTCGCCTGCGCTGATGTTGCCGCCGTCGCCGCTGATCCGGGTCTGGTAGCCGGCCGGCAACGTGCGGACAAACCGGTCGACGTAGGCGGCCTCGGCGGCTTCGAGGATCTCGTCTTCACCCGCGTCGGGGCGTCCGTAGGCGATGTTCTCCGCGATCGTTCCTTCGAAAAGCCAGGTGTCCTGCAGCACCATGCCGATTCGCGACCGCAGCGACGGGCGGTCCATCGTGGAGATGTCGACACCGTCCAGCAGGATCTGGCCCGCGTCCACGTCATAGAACCGCATCAGCAGGTTGACCAGCGTGGTTTTGCCCGCTCCGGTCGGCCCGACGATCGCCACCGTGCTGCCCGGTTCTGCCACCAGGGACAGGTCTTCGATCACCGGAATTCCTGGGCGGTAGGCGAAGCTCACGTGAGCGAATTCCACGCGTCCACCGGGTCGCGGGGGCGCGCCGGCCGGGCCGGGTCGGTCGGCGGGCGCGGGATCCGGCGATTCCTCGGGTTCGTCGAGCAGCGTGAAGACACGTTCGGCGCTGGCCACCCCGGATTGCAGGGTGTTGTACATCCCGGCCAGTTGGTTCAGCGGTGAATTGAACTGCCGCACATACTGAATGAACGCCTGGATATTGCCCAGGGTGATATGGCCGGTGGCCACCTGCAGACCGCCCACCACGGCGACGGCGACGTAGCCGAGGTTGCCGATGAAGGTCGTCGCCGGTGCCACCAGCCCGGAGAAGAACTGAGCGCCGAAGCTGGCCCGGTAGACATCGTCATTGAGGGCGCGAAACTGCTCGCGCGCCGCCGCCTGGTGGCCGAACGTCGTGACCACCGTGAAACCGCTGTAGGTCTCCTCGATGTGGGCGTTCAGGCGCCCGATGCTGGTCCATTGGGCGACGAACAGGCGCTGGGAGCGTCGCGCGATCGCCCGCGTCGCCAACAGTGACAACGGCACCGTCAGCAGGGTGATCACCACCAGCAGCGGCGAGATGGACAGCATCATCACCAGCACCGCCACCACGGTCAGAACCGATGTCAGCAGCTGGCTGATCGTCATCGACAGCGACGACTGGATGTTGTCGATGTCGTTGGTGACGCGGCTCAGCAGTTCACCGCGCTGGCGTGCGTCGAAGTAGGACAACGGCAATCGGTGAATCTTGTCTTCGACATGGGAACGCAGCCCCACCATGGTGCGCTGCACGGTGACGTTGAGCAGCCGGGCCTGCGCCCAAATCAGCAGCCCGGAAACGAGATAGAGGGCCAGCGCCAGCATCAGCGTTCGTGCCACCGCCCCGAAGTCCACACCGTGCCCCGGCACCACATTCATTCCGGACAGCAAGTCGGCGAAGGTGTTGGCGCCCCGGCTGCGCGCTGCGGCGACGGCCTGCGCCTTGGTGATTCCGGCGGGGAGCTGACGTCCGATGACACCGTTGAACAGCAAGTCGGTGGCATGCCCCAGGATCCGGGGGACGATCACCCCGATCGCCGTGCCGGTGATACCCAAGGCGATCACCGCGGCGCACAGCCGTCGTTGCGGCGCAAGCTGTTTCACCAGGCGGACGGCCGAGCCCCAGAAGTCGTTGGATCGGGTGACGGGTGCGGGCCGGTTGACTGCCTTGGTGGTCGCGGGGGTCACGGCATGCCCCCGACTCGATTCGAACGTAGGGCGCCGACCGACTGCGAGTCGGCGAATTCGGCGTAGGTGGCGCAATCGGCCAGCAGCGATTCGTGCGTGCCCGCGCCCACCAGAGTCCCGTTGTCGATCACGATCACCTGGTCGGCCGTGGACGCGATCGAGATGCGTTGCGTGACAACGATGACGGTGGCATCACCGGATGTCTCCCGTAGCGAGGCGCGGACCCGGGCGTCGGTGTGAGCGTCGAGCGCGGCGAACGAGTCGTCGAACAGATAGATGGCCGGTCGGCGGATTACCGCCCGGGCGATGGCGAGTCGTTGCCGCTGCCCCCCGGAAAAGTTGATACCGCCCTGAGCCACCCGCATGTGCAGCCCATCCTCGTGGGCCCGCACGAAATCGTCTGCGGCAGCCACCCGCAACGCTTCCCACATCTGTTCCTCGGTGACTGGCTGCTGTGGGGCGGCGCCGTACCGCAGGTTCTCCGCGACCGTCCCGGAGAACAAATAGCCGCGCTGGGGAACCAGCCCGATCGCCGACCACAGCCGCTCGGTCTGGTAATCGCGGACGTCGATGCCGTCGACCGAGACGGCGCCGCCGGTCACGTCGTAGAGCCGGCAGATCAGCGAGACCAGCGTCGACTTGCCCGAACCGGTGCTGCCGACAATGGCGGTCGTGGTGCCGGGCAGCGCTGTCAGTGAAATGTCGTGCAGCACTGGGCGATCGGCGCCCGGATAGGTGAAGGTCGCGCCGTCCAGGCGCACCGTCCCGGTGATCGGGTGACGCGGGAATCGCGGAGTCGGCGGATCGGTGACCGCGGGGCGGGTGGCGAGCACCTCGGTGATCCGCTCGGCGCACACCGAGGCGCGCGGCAATACCACCAGCGTCATCGTCGCCATCAGCACCGCCATCAGGATCTGGGTGAAGTAGGCCAGGAAGGCGGTCAGCGAGCCGACCTGCATTTGGCCGCGGTCGATGCGCAATCCGCCGAACCAGATCAGCGCGACGCTGGACACGTTGATGGTCAGGGTGGTCACCGGCAGCATCAACGCTTGCCAGTTGCCCGCGGTCAGTGCGGTGTGGGACAGCGCGGTGTTGGCGCGAGCGAACCGGTGACGCTCGAAGCCCTCCCGGGCGAACGCCCGCACCACCCGGACGCCGGCCAGCTGGTCACGCAGCACCCGATTGATGCCGTCGATCAGGCCCTGCATCCGGCGGAACAGGGGCAGCATGTGCGACATCACCCAGTAGTTGGCCAGCCCCATGATCGGCACGCTGACCAACAGCAGCCACGTCAGTGCGGCCTCCTGACGGACGGCCATGAAGATTCCGCCGAGGCACATGATCGGGGCCGTCACCAACACGGTGCCGCTGATCTGGACCAGGTACTGGATCTGCCGCACGTCGTTGGTGCTGCGTGTCAGCAGCGTCGGCGCTCCGAATCGAGCGGTCTCGGGTTCGGAAAAGCTGGTGACGTGTTCGAACACGGCGGCGCGCAGGTCGCGACCGAAGCCCATCCCGGTTCGCGAGCCGAAATAGATCGCCCCGACCGAGCACAGCACCTGCAATGCGGTGACCCCGAGCATGACCATGCCGAGCCGGACGATCGTGGTGGTGTCGCCTTTGGCGACGCCCTCGTCGATGATGGCGGCGTTGACGGTCGGCAGGTACAGCGATGCGAGATTGGTGATCAGCTGCAGCGCCATCAGGACCGCCACCAGCCGTCGGTACGGCTGGATGAACTGGCGCAGCAGTGCCAGGAGCATTGGGTAACTGTCGCATACCGTCCGTCCGGCCGTCCCCGCCGACATCCGGACGGTCAAGGTTCGCACCGCGCTTGTCGGCGGCCCCGAATTACCTGCTCAGGCGCGTCGGTGGTTGACCCGCTGGGCTGCCGCTACAGTGCATCGTGTGGACCAGCAGCGGGCGGAACGGAAGCAGGGTGGCGGTGCGGCGTAACACCAGGGCGCTGGCTCTCGTGGCGTCAGCATTGACGATCCTGATCCCCGCGGCTGCGGGCTGCTCGGATTCCGGCGACAACAAAACGGGCGCGACGGCGTCGTCGGCACCGCAGAACGGGCAGGGCAGCCACGGTGCGATGTTCCCGCAATGCGGCGGCATCAGCGACCAGACCGTAGCGGAGCTCACCAAGGTCACCGGGCT